>DODH01000197.1:0-7233 GCA_003545625.1 Nitrospina sp. | reverse complement strand
AGGATGAGTAGGTCCACCTCTTCCACTTCCCCCTTCAGCATTTTGCGCCAATTGGTTTTGTCCGCAAAATGTTTCGCCAGAGCTACTTCAATCTGGCCTGAAAGGATCCGCTCAGGAACCCTGGCGATGATCAATCCTCTTATAGCCCCTTGGTCGATCCAGCGGTCAGGAATATTGGTGTGCCGGGTTATGCCGACCTTCACTCCACTGGTCAACGAAAGGTAAACAAAGTGATCGATGTTACAATGGGTGCGCCAGAACTCGCGATCGGCCTCATTTCCTTTTTCGTGTACACATAGTTCCGGGCGAAACGAACACATGGCATTTTGCGGAAGATCCCGGGAGCAGACAAAACAATAGCCCTGGTCATAGGATTTGCGGGTCTTCCGCCCGCATTCGATGCAGGTTATGGTACCTGTCCATTTTAATCCCATGGGCTTACCGATATGCGGATTCAAGGGGTAGGAGGTTTTATCCAGATTTAAAAAATATGTAACCGGATTCTGGGCTTCCGCGTTCATCTTTCGAAGCTGACCCAAAAGTTTCATTTAAGCATCTCCATGAATTAACGACCCTTTTTCTGGTCGGCTCTGGATAAAAAAAAGTCCAGAGCAGCCACCGCCAATAAAACTGCTACCACCACCGTTATCGAATCAAAAACCAGAAAACTGATTAAAAATAGAAGGAAGTAAAGAAAAATTCTAAGGACTTTATTTCGATCTGCGAGGGTCATGGCGCGATTATAAAACACCTGCTTGGGCACTGCAAAAATCAAAGGAGCAAAAAAATACCCCCCCCAATTGTGGGAGAAAAACAATTCGCTCCTAAATTTTGAGTCCACCACAAAATTATCCCAGCCCTGCAGGTTTACATAGAACGATGTAAATCACGAAAAATCAACAATTTTTCAGCCTTTCTCCACATAACCACCTGAAACCCCTTTAAAATTAACACAATTGGGACATTAGAAATGTTGAAATAGGTTTACATTATAATGTAGACTTTAAGCGGGGAGAACAAATAAAATCAACAACATCCGTTTAGGGATATTTTTTAAAAGCCTTTTTTATTTGTTCCAATATGAGTTTAAACGAACCGCTTGCTTCCCTTCCCAACACCTTCTATAAGTTGCGGGAAGTGGTCACTGACCCGGACAGCGATTTTGATGACATTGCTGAAATAATCGGCGTGGACCCTTCTCTGACCCTGCGTCTCTTAAAAATTGTCAACAGTGCATTTTATGGCTTTCGCGGAGAAATTGAAACGATTTCCCACGCAATGGGAGTTGTCGGAACAGAACAATTGATGCAGTTGGTTTTGGCCACAACGGTGGTCGAGCAATTCAAGGGCATTCCCAAAGACCTGGTAGACATGAATTATTTCTGGCGGCACAGTGTTGCCTGCGGGTTATCTGCCCGGGCCATTCACCGGGCGCGCGGGGAATATGATGGAGAAAGTATTTTTGTGGCAGGCCTCCTGCACGATATCGGCCGCTTGGTGATGTGCCTCAAAGTTCCCGATCAACTCAAAATTGTTTTAGACTTTGCAGAAAAAAGTGGCGACCGCTGGTATAAAGCCGAAGCCAAATACTTTGGCTTTGATCACGGGGGTGTCGGTGGAGCTCTTCTCAGAGCCTGGAATCTCCCGGTAAAATTACAAGAAGCTGTTGCCCATCACCACTTTCCTTCATCGGCTAACAATTTTCCCCTTGAAGCCGCAATCGTTCATTTGGCAGATAGAATCAGTCACCAGGTTATTTTAGACCCTGACCGCGATACGGAAAAATACTTTTATGAGAAAGATGCGTGGGATGCGGTTCAGTTATCTGAAGACTCGCATCTGCAACAGATTATAGAGCAGACAGAGGCTCAATTAGAAGAAGTCAGCCAGATTTTTCTTCAAACCGCATAAACCAGTTCTTCGAACGCCCCCCCGCAAAAAGCCCTTTCCATCTATACCCTGTCCACATAAAGCAAAACAACCGAAACGTCAACAAAAATTTACAGGAGATAAATTTTAAGACTTGAATTGTTTCTTGACATAGGGGACACTATCAAGATTAAGAGCGACAGTGATCTTTGAACAACAAGGAGAATCTTAATGGAAGACTTAACAATTTCTAAAGGTTGGTTTCAGGATAAGGATGATGAACCCCCGGAGGCAAAAAAGAAGTTTTGTGAGCACAGGGCCAACACTGTCACCCTGGACTACGAACTCGGAGTCGAGTATTGCTCTTTTTGCGGAGCTTTAGCCCATTACAATTCTGATCTGGACAAGCTGGAGTGGGCTCTGCCTGAGTATTTGAAAAAACAAAATTACAACTAAGTCGGAACTCTTTTCATTCCCATATTAAAAACCCCCTGGCTGACCCAGCCAAGGGGTTTTTTGTTTTTATCTTACTTGTAAATTAAATTGCTTTAGGGCAAAAAGACCAAAAATATTTTGAAGCACAGCATGGAGATGACGGCCGTAAACGGAATGGTCGAGATCCAGGAAATTGCGATCATTCTAATAATGCCCAAATTCAGCGTTGGCAAGCCCCTGGCCAGCCCCACTCCAATCACCGACCCCACCAGAGTATGCGTTGTAGAAATAGGCAGGCCCATTTTAGAACAAATTAAAACAACTGTTGCGGCACCAAATGTGGCAGCAAATCCCCTGGAGGGTGTGAGTTCCGTAATTTTTTCTCCAATCGTTGCCATGACCTTGGCCCCCCAAACCATCAACCCAAATACGATGAATCCCCCGCCTAATCCTAATATCCAAGTAGGCATGGGCACATTCATATGTACCTGTCCATCTTTGAGAATTGCCACCACAGCCGCCAAAGGCCCCACGGCATTGGCCACATCGTTGGAGCCATGGGCAAATGCTACATAAAAAGCGGTTAAAATCTGCAGGTACTTAAATACATTTTCTGTTTCATGAAATTGTTTTTTGAGATCCCAGGAAGGGTTGTAAGGAATTTTTCTTGCCAAATATTTCGTAATTATAAATGTCAGAGCTCCCACCATAAGGGAAATGACCAGAGCCCGGGTAAAGGAAAGATCCATGTGAAGATTTTTCAGTCCCTTATAAACCATGGCGTTGGTAAGAATCACGAATACAAAAAACACCATATAAGGAAGCAGATTTTTGGCATAAATTAGTGGAGTTCGTTTGCCGAAAACAGCTTTGCTAATAAACTTAAATAGGAGAAAAGCAAAGAGACCGCCCATAACCGGTGAAACCACCCAGCTCAAAACCACCATGCCGATTTTTCCCCAGTTGATTACATCCATGCCTCCGGCGATGACACCAAACCCCACAACGCCTCCCACAATGGAATGGGTCGTAGAAACAGGCCACCCCAGATAACTGGCAATGTGCAACCAGAGCGCCGCCGCAACCAAAGCGGAAATCATGCCATAAACCAAATGATAAGGAACCGCCTCAAACATTAGCGGGTCAAGCATTCCCTTGCGGATGGTGTTGGAAACTTCACCCCCGACAAAAAAAGCACCGACAAATTCCGCTACGGCGGCAATCAAAATTGCCTGGCGAAATGTCAGTGATTTTGAGCCTACACTTGTCCCCATGGCATTGGCGACATCATTCGCCCCAATATTGCACGCCATATAGATACAAGCGATCACAGCGAATGAAAGCAGGAAGGTGTCTAAATCCAAACCAAGGCTCCTTGCCAAGGGTTAAAACAGGGGAAATTGAATTACTGAGAAAGGAACATCCTGAGAGTTTTACCGATTTGTTCTGTCTTGTCTGCTACAGCACCCAGTTTTTTTATCACTTCGTTCCAAAGCAACAAATCTGCCGCAGCTAAATCATCGCCCAAGGAAAACAGCTTTTTTGCCAAAGCAAACTGCTTGCGGTCAGCCTCCCATTCCGCGGTACCGAGTTCTTGGGTGGCTTTTTCTACTTTTTCCGCTTCAGCGCCGCCAAAAGAAGCCTCCAGCAAAGCTTCCAACTCGGAAATCAGGTCGCAACCCATATGCGCTGTTTCGACAATGTGAGCCACCAATTCCTTCAAGGAGGACCTGATTTCATCCGGCGTATCCAGGTTTTTAATACGCAGTAAAACCGCCAAATCCTCCACCGCGTCCGCAATGTCATCCTGCGCAGAAAGGAGACGCATGAAATCTTTTTTATCAACCGGCAAAAACATGCTTTGGCGCATATGGATGCGGATATTGTCCTTGATGCTGTCGGCCTCATGTTCCAGCTTCACGATCAATTCAGAAATTTTTTGAACCGAATCGTAGTCCTTCTTATCCAGCGCGTCAAACAGGGGCTTGACTTGCTCCACGCAGGCACGGACCTTGTCCATATGGCTCGCAAGGGGCTTGAACGGCGATTTCGCAAACATTGAAAGGAAAGATCTCATCTGACCTCCTTAGGTCGTAAAAGTTAAGCACGCTAAACTTATTCTATTTGCCGGCAAGTTTCAACCCCCTTTAAGGAATAAAAAATACAGTTTCACAACAGGCCTGAAAAACCAGCCACTAGGCGTGGGGCCAACTAGCAATAACTTTTGCTGGCAAAAAAAGAGTTATCTCGGCTCAAAGAGTAATTGCTAGTTCCCCCGGTGGCTCACTAGCACTAGACGTAGGGCCAGTGAGTAATAGGTTGACTCGATTTAATAAACTCCTGCTATCTACCCATGATCGCAAACCAATCTTCCAAGCTTTGAATCTGAAGGTTGGAGTTTGACTGGCGGACATCCCCCATTTCACCAGAAGGCTTTCCGCCATAATTATGCCCCGGATATAAAATGACATGGTCTTCAATCTTGGACAGCCGCCGGGTGAGGGTATGGAACAATTCTTCACTATTTCCTCCGGGCAAATCCACCCGCCCGCATCCTTGCAAAAAAAGAGTATCGCCGGCGATAAGGCTATCGGCCACCCGGAAACACTGGGACCCAGGTGTATGCCCCGGAGTGTGCAAAAAACTAATCTCAACGGAACCCAATTTTAGCTTGTCCTCTCCATCCACCTGCTTCATGTCGGACATGGATATTCCCGTGACCTTCCTCAATCCTTCCGCCTCATGTTTGTTAACATAAACCGGTACGGGATGCTTTTCCATCAATTCAGCCAATCCGGTAATTTCAATGCCAAAAATTTCTCCCCCCACATGGTCAGGATGGTAATGGGTCACCAAAGCACCGGTAAGCTTCATGCCATCCTCTTCAACAACTTTGAGAATCCCATCAATATCCCACGCCGGGTCGACCACCACACATTCGCGAGTTTCCTGATCTCCGATCAAGTATAAAAAATTGGCCATCGAACGTGCCGAGGGGTCCCGGGTACCTAAATCGACTCCCGACAACAACTGTTTAAAATAAATCGGACTTTTTTCTGACAAGGTTTCCCCCTATCCCATCTAAAAAGTTAATATTGTATTCAGCAAGTGTGCAAGGCGAACCCCCGCCTGCGTTAGCCTGAGGTTAATAACCTCCCGGCCTCTTTTTATATAAGCTTTAGACAAGCCTCCCTTATCAACACGATAGGCCACTTTTAAAGCCAGGCTTCTGGACTCGTTGGCCCAGTCAGAAACCGTTGACAAACTCCAGGCTGAAACCTCCTCCTCTGACACCCTTCCATTCAAGCGGGCGGCATATTTTAACAGACTTTCCCGGGCCACGCCCGGTGGGAACAGGCTCCGCGCCTTCGGTGGTGGCGTGTGGCGCCTTTCATTTACCTGCGGAGGTTCTCCGCCCTCTAGCGAGGGAGGCAGATAGCAAGAACTCCTCAAGCCGAGCAACCCATTGTTCGCTCATAAAAGCTATTGCCAGTTGGCCCTACGCCTAGTAGTTAGAGCCAGTTATTTTCTTTGGCGATATTATTATAGTCATGCCAGTTTTGCGCATCTGAGTTTTCGAGCATGTATTCGTCCATGGCCAGCACCAAAGGGTGACCCTTGTTGACAAAGGACTGCACCGTAGGGAACCTCAGGATGAAAGTTGTGACTGCGGTTTTACCCAATGTCATGATATTAGGGTCTTCAAAGACGGTCTTGAGGACTTCTTCGGCATTTTCCAGAGTGATCGACTGGAACAATTCCGCTGTTTTGTCTTCCAGTTCGGGGTGCTCATCGCAGGCGATAGCAGCATTCATCTGCAACTCGAGAATCTTTTGATAATCGGCTTCATCGTATTCCCCTTCCATCCGGCCTTCTTCCCAGGCCGACCCTTCCAGATTGCGTTCTCCCTTGCTGTCTCTACGTTCAGACGTTTCTGAAAATGCCAGATTTGCTTCATCCAGCAGGATTTTGGCTTTAACTTCCGCGCTGGTTTCAGTGGTGGACATAACTTGTTTCGTGCTCCATTTAACTATGAGGTTAATACCGGGTTATTGTCGAGCTTGGCTGCCTGAGGTTTTCAGGACGCTTTGCCGATCCCTGCCCGATTTTGGTTAATGTTATAGATGGCAATATGTTAGCATTAACCCTCTAGATTCCAAAAAATTAAAAGCAAATTATCGAAAGAACCCTAATATGAAGAAGGTCATGTTGATATTTCCGCCGGAATGGGTGCCAACCGCCCCTTATCTGGCACTGCCGAGTTTGGCGGCGGTTCTGCGCCAGAATGGCATTGAGACCGTCCTTAAAGATATAAACGTGGAAATGTTTGACCATTTTTTCACGTCCGGATTCCTGTTGTTTGTCAAAAGCAAAATACAGGCCCGGTTGAGGGCGTTGAGACAGAGAGAGCAGGGAGAAAGGTTAAGTCCTGAAGACGCCGAACTGAAACAAATGCTCAGCGACTATCAGCTTATCGACCTGGACCACCATATCACCAAAGTGGCTCGTGCCAAGAAGATCATGCGGGGGCCGGAATTTTATGAGATCGAAAAAGCCGAATGGGCGCTTAACGCTTTCCGGGAAGTCATGGAATATATTTCTGTCTGCTACTTTCCCGCCAGTATCAATTTTTATCCGGTCGAGAGCAACCTCAACGTGTACCGGCCCTGGGTCTCTGAAGATCTTTTAAAAGTTCCCTACGACAAGCAGGTCAATGTTTATGCCGACATCTGCCGTCAGTTGGTGTTGAGATCCATCAAAAAAGAAAACCCCGATGTCGTCGGCATCTCCATTGGCACCCCGGTGCAATTGATGGCGGGCATCACCTTTGCCACACTAATCAAAGAGGCTTATCCCGATATTCATGTGACCGTTGGCGGCAACGTCATCACCCGGCTCAAGGATGAATTTGCCAAATTGCCACATTTC
>DODH01000140.1 GCA_003545625.1 Nitrospina sp. | reverse complement strand
GGATGCAGGACGCTCCACCACCTCCCCGGCGGCAATCTGGTTAGCCAGGTCTTCAGAAAGGACGCGAATTTTCGGCGATGTTTTCTGAGAGCTTTGCATAAACCCAGGTTCTTCGCCAGGTTGCTCCTCAGAATGGCTAAATGGCCCTGTATCGTCATGCTGAGCTTGTCGAAGCATCTCGCCTTTTCGCTTTGTTGACTTACGCAAAGGTTTCATAATTTTTGGGAGGAAACAGACATAAATACTCTTCAGTTTAATCGAGAAAGGTCCGATCATTTTTTTAAAGCAAATCAGAATCGATTGCAAGTCAATTGGTGATATGATTGATTGAGCTGAAATAGGGAGATGCCCCGTTGGACAATCATTTCTTCGAAAGAAATTTTAAATCATTGAAAACCAGTGGTTCCCCGTCGCAAGACCTCCCGGAAATTCTATCAGAAAAAATTTCAGTGATAGCGACGTCTTCCGGCCAACCCACCCTGCGTTTTGAAAATATCTTGCTCCACAGTAGTTATGACCCGGAAAAGGAGGCTCACCGTTTCGCCGAAAAACTGCAAGTGGGAGCCCGTGTCTGCCTGTATGGTTTTGGGCTCGGTTACCATCTTGATGCTATTCTGGACAAAATTGGTCCTGATGGATATCTGCTTGCCATAGAGCTCAACCCAGAACTCCTCACAGCGGCCCTGACATTGAGGGACCAGACTCGAATTTTTGAAGACCACCGTTTTCATTTGATTTATGGACCGGATGAGGCAGAGGTTTCCCGTGAAATATCCCATGAAATGGAACGTATTACCGGAGATCATGCGGACCAGCTTGAAGTTTTATTTCACGCGCCTTCCTTCAAGTGCATTCCAGCATCTTTTCCCGCTCTCACCAATGCTCTGGAAGTTTTATTGCTTGAGCGTCGGTTTCCGGCGATATTCGGCAATCTGGAAAAAGCCAATTATTCTTTGAACCGTGAAATTGTAACAGGTTCACCAGGCATCAACGTCTTGAAAAACTCACAAAAAGGAAGGCCGGGCATTTTAGTCAGTGCGGGCCCATCTCTCGATCTTATTCTTCCCACCCTGCATCGTCTGCAAAAAGAGTTTTTGATCGCCTGTGTAGATACCACATTTCCCATTCTTATAAAGAACAATATTCAACCGGATTACGTATTTTCCCTGGACCCACAAATAGACAGTGCTGGACACTTTGTGGATTATGCAGCAGGAAAAACAAGGCTGGTATTTACGCCAGCCACCAACCACAATGTGCTGAAACTTTTTTCCGGTGAACGCTATGTGGTTTATAAAGAGGGACACAGCCTTTCAATGGATAACGAATCCGCCATGAAAGAAAAAGGCACCACACGGGCAGGTGGATCGGTCGCCTGCCTGGGACTCGATATGATGATCCATTTTGGCTGCGACCCGATTTTTCTGGCCGGTCAGGATTGCGCCTTTTCCGGAAACCGTTATTATTCCAGCCATTCCAAATTTAATAATCAACTTCAAAGCAAAATTATAAGAATGACGTCCCTCGAAAAACTGCATCGGGAAAAAGCTCAGGAGAAAAAACAGCTGACGGTACAATGCACTCAGGGTAATTTCCTGCTTACCGATCAGGTCATGTATAGTTATCTGCGTACCCTGGAACATATCATCCAGGCCAACCCGGGCACCCGTGTATTCAACCTTTACTCCCACGGCGCTGAAATTGAACATGCTCCGGTTTTAGGTTCGGCCAATGAAATAAAACGCCGGGCCTTTATGCCAACAATCTAAAATTTATGGCTTCATTCACAAAATATCTGCCACATCTGGGTGTTACCGCCCTCATCATTTTTCTCGCTGTGGATTATTTCCCCCCAGACCAAAAACTTTCCGTTCCCTCCACTGCACAAAAACTGCAACTGCAAGAAGAAGGCAGTCGCAATGAAGGCAGTCATAGGGAAGGTAGCGGTGGTGAGGAAGGGGCCAACCTTTCACAAGAAGAACGGGAAAGGCGAATGGGAATATTCCATTACAACGAAGGAAATAAGTTTTTTAAGGAAGGCGATTTCCCCGAGGCCATCATCCGCTACGAAAAAGCCCTTCATCACCACAAGGGATTCAAGCAGGCCATCATTAATCTGAGCACTGCCTATATGAAATACAAGAGGTTCGACAAAGCGTTGGAAATGCTTCAGGCGGGTCAAAAGAAATTTCCCGAGGACCCACTGATCGATTATAACCTTGCCTGCTATTATTCTTTGACGGAAAATCTGGGACCCGGACTGTCAGCCCTGCAAAAAGCCGTGGAAAAAGGCTATAAACAATTCAAGCAAATGGAAACCGATCCTGATCTAAATAACCTGAGACAATCGGGCGAATATAAAGCCTGGAAAAAAAAGAGTCGCACTACGATCTGATGCACCCTGCATAAAAACTATTTTCACGTCTCCGTCAAACAGACCTGACCGGAAGAATCAATCTTGAGTCCCACCTTGCCGCTCAACAAAGAAAGCATAGGAGAGCCTATAAATTCTTTCCGCCACCCCTGAAACAGGAAATGTTCTTCCATATCCAGCTTTTGTTCGAAGTGAGTCACAAAACTGTGAATCTGTTTTCGGTCTGCCAGAACACTTGGCTCAATTTTCAATTCTTCACATCGAATCTGTACATAAGCCGAGAGTAATTCTTCAACTCCCCGGGTCGTGGTATGCCCATTATTTTCCGGAAGAATGACAAGGTCCCCTTCCGGGGTTTCCATGGCTCTTTCAATCGCGGACAAAATGGCTGCCCCACTTTTACCCAACTCTCTTTGGTGGAAACCCCGAAATCCGGATATCGTTTTTAAATCTCTCGGAATTTTGCGAGCTATTTCCAATAGTGTTTCATCCCTAACGATATTTTTAGGCAGGCAATTCCGTTTAACAGCTTCTCCTTCCCGCCAAGCTACAAGTTCCTTGAGTATCGTCAGATTTCGGGGTTTCAGGCTACGCAGGTTTTTAATTTTCATGAATCGTTTCTGCGGGTCTGGCAAAGCAAATGTTTCAGGGTCTTCCCAATTTAGAACCTCCCCTTTAACCCAATCCAGGCGATTCATCTTTTTTAATCGTTCGATCAGCTTGTTGTATACGGGCACCAGATAACGGACATCGTCAATAGCATATTCAATCTGGCTCTCACTTAAAGGGCGGCGACACCAGTCTGTATAAGTTTCAGATTTATGAATCTTTTTTCCTATCGCTTTATGCACAATTTTCGCAAAAGAAATCTGCGCTCCCCATCCCACCAGAGCGGCAGCAATTTGGGTATCAAACACCGGAGGAATGACCTGACCACAGAGACGTACCAGGATTTCAAGGTCCTGACGCGCAGCATGAAAAATTTTTATTTTCGCAGGATCCTTCAACAATTCCAGCAACGGTGTTAAATCAGAAAGCAAAATGGGATCAATCGCGGCAAAGTGCTCCCCACTGCCCACCTGAATTAATCCGATACGGTGAAAATAAGTCGTTTCTCGGACAAACTCCGTATCTACCGCAAGAATTTCGGCAGACTGCAGGTTATCGCAAAACACCTTCAACTGGTCCGCAGACGTGATGTACATAAATGAACCTATAAATTCAGTTTGTCATTCAGCAGAAACCTGCTCATTCATAAAAATTAGAATTATAGGGGAATCGGCCCCATAAGAATAGGATGAAAAGAATAAATGGACGAAACCACCAAAGTACAGAACATAAAAAAAGGACACGGAGCTTATAAAGCTCCATACCCTTTTTATTCAATCAAAATCGGTTAAAACATTTACAATCAACGATCCTCTAGTTGATATTCGTCTTTTGAAGTTTTTTGGTTGTCCCAATCCTGGGAACGGTTTTCTTTTTCACCAAAGTCGATCAAATTCTGTTCGCCATGCTTCCAAAATCGATTACTTAACCTTTTTGGGGATATCACTTTTTTCAGCTCTCCTGCGGCGTCGAAAATCCTGACTTCAAAGAACATAACGCGCCTCGCCTCCAAAAAAAAGTCCACAATGCCTTATTTTCTGGTATTCCCCCTCCTTAACAAAATAAACCAAAAAATAAGATTTACCCTGCAATCGAAATTCAAGATAAAGTTAAATCTAATGATTGTCAAGCAAATAAAGCTAAATTTTTCAATATGTAAACAGCATTCATCCTAATACGAACAAGAATTACTCTGCTATTCTTGAAGGATAAATCAAAAATTCCCTCCTCAACTGAATAAATATTCATAGAAGTTTTTGAAAAAAAATAACAATTTATTAAGCTAAATTATTTCAAAAGGTTAAGAATACTGCCCCTTTTATGTTTTTTACCTGTCCCCCTAAACTCATGAATCTTAATGCAAAACCCCTATCGATTCCGAGACAGGGAAAAGCCGGTTTTCCATTGACTTTCCCCCACCTATACCCTATGTTTACACTAAGTTTTCAGGAGTAGTCCGATGTTCCTCTCGTTGCCATCCCACCTTCCTTTTCCGACTGTGAAACGATGATATTACTGGGACTTGATGCCTCCACGCCTAAAGGAAGTGTGGCCCTATTAAAGGATGGACAAATTATTGCCGAGTCTGTCGGTTCTTCGACGTTTTCTGACCAACTTCTGGTTTTGGTGGACGAAGTTTTGGGGAAGTTGGACAGAGGGCTTGAGGAAGTGGATGGGTTCTGCGTCACAACGGGTCCCGGGTCTTTTACCGGACTCCGAGTGGGGGTCAGCCTGATTAAAGGATTGGTATTGGCCACAGAAAAACCTTTCTGGGGAATCAACACGCTGGAAGCATATGCAAATTTAGTTAAACCCGTTTCCCAACCGATTTCCCCAATTCTGGATGCCAGGAAGAAAGAGGTCTATACAGCGAGGTTTAAATATACGAGTGAAAAATTAGTTAGAGAAACCCCAGATCGAGCAGTTTCTCCTCAGGAATTATGTGACCTGACGCAGGAACCTACGATATTTTTGGGTGGGGGTGTAGGGCCTTATAGAGATTTCCTTTCCTCACGGTTAGGAGACAACTTTATCGATCCGGCTCCGGTCAAAAACCAAACAATTGCCGCCAGCGCTGTTCAGCTTGCCTTCAACCAGTTCCGGGCAAGCCCCTGTTTTGATCTAGATGCTCTGACCATCCATTATGTCAGAAAATCAGAAGCCGAATTAAACAGCAACATATTAAATCAGGAGGTTGTGAAGCATGGACATTAATCCCGCTTTGCTTGAAAAAGTCAGACAGGAAAATTCAGAATTTTGTGAGCTATATGAGGAACACTCTTCCCTCAAGATAAAAGTTGAAGAATTCAACAAAATGAAGCTCATCACTCCCGAACAAGAGATCGAAAATAAAAAATACCAGAAACTAAAATTGAGCCTGAAGGACCGCATGGAGAAAATTTTAAGCCAATATCACGAAAGTATACACTAATCTTCCGCCCACCTTCTCGCCAACCAGAACGAGTTCAGCAACGGCATTGTGTCGGAAGACGCGGCACCCCTGGAATACGGTGTTCTCGACAAGCTGGACATCGACTCCGAGGAACTGGAAATCCTGATCGAGAATACTAAAGAAGGTCTGGATGCCGCTCAATCTATCCTCACGACTAATGGCTAACCCACTCCCGTGGGAGGGTGTGATATCTCTCTTCACTTGCCCTCGTGCCCCGCAGGGGTAAACTCGGCAAGGCCAAATCAAGTCGAGAAAATGGTTGTTTGCCAAAAAGAGCAGTCGCACGCTGGCCTCACGCCTAGTGGCTAGTGAGAAGTCGCAACAGAAACCTCATGGAAACCACTTTCTTGGCAGGCAGGATATCTCCGATCACGCCCGCCAGGGTTTCGGCGAGAATTCGATTCGTCGAGAGACGTTTCATCACCCCGTTGCAAAAAGGCTGATTATAAATCAACCATTGAAGAACCCGGCTCAACAAAAACTTGCCGCCAAACTCTTCCTGCCTCCTTTTGTCATAAACGGAGAGAGCATTCCTGGAAAAATTCGAGCTTTGAAATCCACCATGAATTACCTCAGCCGCTATTTGCGAACTTCTTAACGACAGGTAGATACCTTCTCCGGTAAACGGGTCGATAAAACCCATCGCATCCCCAACCAGGACCAATCCGCTACAGGAAACCGGTTTGACCGCGAATGCCAAAGATTCCACCGAACGCACGGCTTCCACCTGTTCCGCGTCCTGAAGCATTTCACGGCGGCGGCAGTTTTTCATCAGCACATGATGATAAAACGTTTCCGGCTTTGCGACCTTTTCGACCCTTTCGTCCCTCTCACCATCAAGGGCAGAACGGTCCACCACCAGCACCACATTGGCCCGGCCGTTTCCTACAGAAGAAATTCCCGTATAACCCGGCCGACTGACATGCATATAACAATAATCATCCGGCAATCGCACACCCTGCCAATGCGCGGAAAAAGCAATCTTGCCGTTGCCTTTGGGTTCTTGCTTTAAACTAAATTTTTTTAAAGATACTGCGTTGCGTCCCCCGGCATCCACAACCAGTTTAGCCTTCAAGGAAAATGAAGTTCTGTTTTCATCCCAGCCACGAACCCCGGCAACACAACCGTTGTCGAAAATAAAATCCGTCACCTTATGTTGTTCAAAAACTTTCACCCCAGTGCTTTGAACCTGCTTTAAAAATAGCGCATCCAATTGATAACGGGGTACGGACAAACTGCTCGGCCTCGAGCCGGTCTCCGTAGAGGCAGGATAGTCAATCTCCAACTCGGCGCTTTCATAAGAAGAGATCGCCACACCTTTTAGTCGTTTGGGAGCCAATGCCTCGATGGAAGCAAGCACACCCAACTTATCAAGGATAGGGTCGGCTCCCGGACTGATAAATTCCCCACACACCTTGTCACGAGGGAATTTCGCCTGGTCACAAAGCGCAACATCATAGCCACGGCAATTGAGATCCAGTGCCATGGCGCACCCCGCCGGCCCACCGCCAATGACAATGATATCGAAAGTTTTCATTGTCCGTCTTTACGTCCCACTAAAGCAATCCGGTAAGGAAAATGGCGGTGGATTTCGAAAGGGTCCATTTCCGCCTCGTGGGCCAGTTGGCGAAACTCTTTCGGCGTGAAGGCGTTCATCACCGAAACAGGTGCGTCAAAACGAGTCAGCCGGTTGCGGGTAAAAATCCGCGTCAACAGGAATATGGCCGCATGCGCGATGCGGCTCCGGTGCAGATCATTGACCACCACGCCCAACCGCCCTGCCTTATATATC
>DODH01000141.1:14987-15137 GCA_003545625.1 Nitrospina sp. | reverse complement strand
CCTGACTGTTGCTCAGTCGTTAACTTGGAAGCAACAGCTGCTATTTGGATAGTCAAAGACCCCGTAAAATCCCTTACAACTACCTCCAAGGCTTCCTCAGCGATATCTGCAATTATTTGCTCCTGCTGTTGATCTTGTTCTAATACGTCA
>DODH01000141.1:0-14656 GCA_003545625.1 Nitrospina sp. | reverse complement strand
AACACGGTCTTGCGCAATAACAGTACGTTCGGCCTGGGCAGTCTGTTCAACCTCTTCATCGTCCCTGGCTTCAGGATTCCTAAACTCATCTTCGCTATCTTCCAAACGGCGTGGTCGCGAACTTTCTCCTCCAGCCTCCCGCAATCCGCGCAACGCACCACTAACCTGACTCTGGTCCAAAGGAAAATTGACATCTTCCATGGTTTGTCCCTTTCTTACAAACTTTCTCTATTGTTTTTATTTCCAATCCTTGGGGGGGGTTGCCTGAGCCTTGCCTCTCCCCCTCAAAAAAATCAATCGCCCATTAAAGTTTCAGGCTTTTTTTTCGATAAGAGAAAAGACTGGGAAGCATCCTCTTCCTGGAATAACCCCCCAAAATAACTACCTCAAATTCAAGCCAGAGGTCTACGCCATCTTTATCGGTAAAAATCCCTGAAACTTTAGTTTTAATTTAGGTTTTTTTTGAAAAAAAGCCAGACCCGGCCCACTTTCCGGAAAGAAAAACAACCCTAATCTAAAAAGGCATTGAAAAATAAGGTAGTATATGTTTTCCTGGGGTCGTCCCATGAACCTCCCTCAAGCATTGATGTGGGAAAGCGTCTCTTGCCAATCTTCATAGTAAGGAATCATTTCATATTCCAGTAAATCGGCCATCAAGACCCAGTCTTGATTCTGGTTGGCCTCCAGCATTTGGGCCATAAGGCCAGTCAACTTTTCCTGCCGGTCTCCAAGGCTTTGCCCTTCAACCTGATTTCCACGGGATTTAACTATGTTCAGAACAACCTGGGAGAACCAGTCAATCCCATCGAGGATTTGCAAATAAAATTTATGGGCCTCTTGTTCGTTGCCCATGCGAAACAAGTCTGCGGCCTTTTGAAAACCAGGAATCAGCTTTTCGAGATATTCCTTTGCGTTAGCAAGATTATTGGCCAGCAGGTCTCCCAAATGAGCCAGCTCCAACTCAAGTAATTCAATGCTTGTGATAGAAGTCATTAAAGTATCCATGGCGCTGGAGGAAACTTCCTGGCCCTCCAGCCAGATCCTTCTCACATAAGAATCCCGACGGCTTTTTAAAATCACGTCCAGCACTTCCTTCAGGGTTTCTCCCTGAAAAGACGATTCTTCCGCTTCAGCCCCATTAATGGAAATCTTCATTGGTTCTCCTCAAATAAAATTCATGCCACTAGCCATGGAGGCTCTTCGCGTAATTCTAATCTGCCCGTGAGAGCATTGCAACCGGCAGTCTTTCATTCAGCCTGCATTGACAAGCCGGTGGGATAGCTTTATCTTAGATTGGTTCATCCATAAAACTAGAGGACTCAAATGGTCGACCCCATAAGTGGAACTTTCAGCCAGTTGCTGAATACGATCAACCGGAACCGATCCGGATTGCAGAACTCTTTGGAACGCATCGCTTCAGGCCGAAAACTCAACCGGGCGGGAACCGATCCAGCGGCGAGCGCGTTATCCGCTCAGTTGCAGTCAGATATCAGCGCCCTGACCCAATCTGTCAAAAATGTAGAATCGGGTACCAATTTTGTCCGCACCGCCGACGGCGGATTGGCCGGTATCGCCGATCTGGTAAACCGGGGCCGGGAATTGGCCATACAATCCAGTAACGGCACCTTGAATGATTCCCAAAGACAGACATTGAATCAGGAGTTTGGCCAAATCCAGAGCGAAATTGACCGACTCACCGGTTCCCTTCAGTTCAACGGTCGAAACCTGCTGGACGGGTCCTTGGGTCAAAACGCAGACCCTGTCAATATTCAGGCCGGGATAGGGTCTGGGCCGGATAACCAGATTAGTCTCAATGTGGTGGAAAGCACAAGCACTGAGTCCCTGGAGATTGCCGATGCCGATATTTCAACCACCCAGGGTGCTCTGCAGGCGATTGACAGTTTTGAACGCGCTTCCCAAACCCTGAATGCCGCCAGGGGGCAAGTGGGAGCCATCGGCAACCGCTTGGTCAGCACCGCTAACAGCTTGAATATTCAGATAGAAAACCTGACACGTAGCGAATCCGGCTTGGCAGACACCGATCTTGCCGAAGAAGTCAGCAACCTCCAACAGGGATTACTGAGGTTTGAGACATCCATCCGCGCCCTGTCGTCACAACTCCAGAATGAACAGGCCCGATCCCGCCTACTCGATTTCACCATCTAACCGGCCAACGGCCGGTGGCGACTGGCAATAACTTTATCTGGCGAGCAAAGAGTTATCTCAGCGCAATCAAGCTTTTGCCCAGCTGCATCCCCGGCTAAGGGGCTAGGCGTAGGGCCAGTGTGGCGGTGACGCTTACGCGACCCCCGAAGGCGTGGAGCCAGTTCCCCACCGGGCGTGGCCCGGCGGTTCAAAGAGCCCTTGACCGTCTTACCCTGAAATGATATTAAATATCCTTCACGAGTGAGGTATCATTAAAAATTATTGTCGATAGAGTTGTTGCTCATCAACGATGAAGGCAACATTTAATTTGGAGAAGAACCTATGGAAGTCAATGAAATCAGAATAGAGATCAGAAAACACCACGTGACTCCTGGGATCAATGTCCTGGATCTTGTTATTGACGCCAATGGGGAACAAATCCGTAAGCAGACCCAGCACAAAGACGATGACAAAGCCTTCGAGAAATTTGTCAAAGACATCACCAAAGTCGCCCAGGAACTCGCCAACGCCCGCATCGAATAGTCCCTTAGTACCCTTCGGGGTACGAAGCTAGGGAAGAATATCACGTACCTAGCAACGATGCTCTCGGCCCCACATGCTCATTGCCACCGGCGGCTCGCCGGCGCCTAGGAACTACGCCGGGGGGTTGGTGATTTTTAGTTTTTTGAGTTTTTCTACCAGGGTGGTACGGTTGAGGCTCAACAGAGTGGCTGCCTTATTTTTAACCCAACCGGTTTTTTCCAGCGCTTCGACGAGAAGTTCCTTCTCGAAACTTTCCACAAGCTTTTTCAGATTGATGCCTTCATCAGGAATTCCCACATGGAAGGATTGCTTTAACGACTGTTGCAGAATCTGCGCGGGATTTCCTTCCGGCTCAGAATCTTTTTCAAGAGGTGTCCATTTTTCTTTGGGGACTTCGCCCAGAACTTTATCCGGCAAATCCCTCGGGGTGATGACAGAACCGATGCTAAGGACCACCATGCGTTCCACGAAATTCGCCAATTCACGAATGTTACCTGGCCAGGAATAGTTCACCAATACGTTGATCACTTCATCGCTGATGGTTTTAGAACTGCCCGCACCATTATTGAACTGCTTGAGAAAATGGTCGACCAAAAGAGGAATGTCAGTTTTTCGGTCCCGTAAAGGGGGTAGAGTGAGGGGAATGATGTTGAGCCTATAATACAGGTCTTCCCGGAAACGGCCTTCCTCGATGGCAACTTCCAGGTTCTGATGCGTGGCAGTAATCACTCGTATGTCGACCGGCGTGGACTTGACGCTACCAATACGGTCGACCTCCCTTTCCGCGAGAACTCGGAGCAATTTCACCTGCAAGGCCGTCGGCATATCGCCGATTTCATCAAAAAAGATGGTTCCCTGATTTGCCAACTCTATCCGGCCAACCCGGGCATTCACTGCACCTGTGAACGCACCTTTTTCATAACCAAATAATTCGCTTTCCAATAAATCATGAGGAATAGCGGCACAGTTGACAGCGATGAAGGGTTTGGACTTTCGCGGGCTATTTAGATGCAAAGCCCGGGCAATCAGTTCCTTTCCCGTTCCGCTTTCGCCATAAATCATCACCGTGCTCTGAGAAGCTGCGGCCCGTCCCACGATGTCAAAAACCGCACGGATTTCTGGGCTTTCACCAATAATATTAAAACTATCTGTGTCGAGTTTTATATTCATAACAGGCCCTATTATAACCAAAACATAAAAACTGTCAAGTTTTTCAACGGGTTATAAGGGTTTCAGCAAGAGCAAAAAAACGTCAAACATCCAACATCCGGGAAAATGTCCACGAACTTGAAATGATTACAGTTTGTTGGGTTCTTTGACACAGGCTGGATTCTCTGACTACAGATTATACGGAACAACGTTCTCGTGTTCGTTGGGGTCATTGCGTGAAACAATGGCCAAAGCCAGCTCGCTGTCTGACAGGTTCACCGGTTTATGCGGCACCCCGGGCGGAATATAAATAAAATCCCCTTCCTCGTTGATAACCGACTCTTTCAGGTTCTCGCCAAACTGCGTTTCAACCCTGCCCTTCAGCAAATAAATCGCAGTTTCGAAATCTTTATGGTAATGCGCTTTAGGAGACCCGCCCGGAGGAATCACCACCAGATTCATCGAAAGTCCCATAGCCCCGGCGGTTTCGGTGGATATCCCGACAAAATAGGGTAGGTTTTGTTTGGTCTCTATAGTGTGATCGGGACGCACGGTAACCACTTTTTTGGTTAAGTCCAGACTCATGACGCACCTCTTGAAAAGAATATTTTTAGGGGACCTCTATTTATTCGGTAATTTTCTCCACGGCAACTCGCAAGGGCTCTTTGAGCCGAGAACAATCACTGCTCGCCAATTAAAGCTATTACCCCTCCTGGCACAAAGGTGGGGAAAACTGGGTCCAGCGTCACGCTGGTTAGATATCGATGTAGAGGCCATCCGGATCAACGGCAACTTTATAGCGGGGGGTAGTATCTGAGTGGTTGAACTTGCAGAATCCTTTTTTAATATTCCAACCACATTCTTCAAGAATGCAAAAAGCGAAAAATCCTCTCAACAAACCTTTTCCCAAGCTACCCCCGCAACAACGGCACTGGTCAGTAAGGCAATAAAATTTACCTTCGACCTGAAAAAGCGCAAGAACGTAGTCGACCTCCGTGTAATCGTGCTTGAAGTGGATTTGTTTCCCGGTTCCTTCCTGCGGGGCATCACTGATTTCCGAAATTTTGAGTCGAGACATGAATTCAATCAATCCTGGGGCAGATAGGGACCAAAACGGTCGCGGTAATATTTTTCCAGGTCCCAGCGAAACCGGCCTTTCAAGTGGGGGAGTTCTACGGCGACCTTGTGGTCAAGCGCTACATAATCTTGCGATTTTTTCTCGATCTCTTCCTCCCTTTTGACATTGGGGTCCAAATAGGAGTCGCCCAATGCAGAAGTCCCCACAATGAGCTTCTGGCCTCTTTTGATCCACTGGCCCAGCATGAGCCTTTCCTCTTCAGTTCCTGCTTCTATTGCCATACAACTTTTCCTAAAAAAACAAAATTAGTGTGTAATCGCTTGCTCAGGCGAGCAAAGATTTTTCTCGACTCAAACAAGCCCTTGCCAGTTGCCTCACCTGCCAAGGGGTGGTTGCATTACTAGGGGGCAATAAGGTAGCATAAGTATCAATCCATTTTCAATTATGTCGTTAATCCATTACATTCAGTAGAAAGATAGAGGAAATTTATGTCTTCACAACAGCAAGCGGAAAAAACTGCGGAGCAACACTTCCAGGATGGCCTGGCATTCAGCAAATTGGGGGATGACCGCAGGACTTTCGAGTCTTATAAGAAAGCCATTGAACTGGACCCTGACTATTTCCTGGCCCATTTTAATCTGGGAATACGTTACGGAAAACTCCGTATGAATCTGGAGGCTAGCAAGTCCTTTCGCGAGGCCCTGCGCTTAAAGCCAGAGGCCCCAATGGTTCATTACAGCCTGGCCGTGGTCAGCAATATGATCGGTGAGATGGAAGAAGCCTTCAAACATTATAAAGAAGCCCTTCGCATCAACCCGGATTTCGGCCGGGCCCATAGCAACATAGCCATGCTGTATTATGGCATCAAGTCCGGCAAGGAGGCCATCCATCACCTCGTCAGAGCCGCGGACCTTTTCAAGCAAACGGGCGAGGAGTTTATGGAAAATAATGCTCGCGACCTCATTAAGGAATGCGGCAGGGAATTCGATCTGACCCCTGAAGACTGCCAAACTCTCTGAGGTTAGTGGCGATGGATTTTGATGTTGCGGTTATTGGGGGGGGGTCGGCAGGTTATGCCTCGGCTTCTACTGCCCAGTCGCTGGGAGCCCGGGTGGCTATTGTTGATCCCGGTCCTTTGGGAGGCTTGTGTATTCTCAGGGGATGTATGCCCACCAAAACGATCCTGCGCTCGTCCGATATCATAGCGTTGATGCGCCGGGCCGAGGAGTTTGGCATCCAGCCTGTTGATCCGCATGCCCGCCTATCCGCCATCAACGACCGCAAAAATAAGCTCATTCAAGAGTTTGCCGATTATCGCATCCAGCAACTGCAAGACTCGCGGTTCACCCTCATTCAGGAACGGGCCGAGTTTATCTCTCCGCATGAAATCCGCATCGGAGACCAAACCCTCAAAGCCAAATCATTCATCTTAGCCACCGGGTCCGTGATTGCGGACTACCCAGTTCCGGGCCTCAAGGAAACCGGTTTCATCACCAGCGACGACGTTTTGCAAATGCGCGAGGCTCCAGAGTCGATCATTGTTCTGGGTGCCGGAGCCGTGGCAGTAGAGCTAGCCCAGTTTTTTTTGCGCATCAGCGTCAAGGTAACTCTCCTGCAAAGAAGCCCACATATTTTATCTAAAGGAGATGAAGACCTGGCTCGACCTGTCGAACAGCGTTTCCGGCAGGAGGGAATGAACCTTTTTACCGGAACAAAAATACTCCGCACGGAGAAACAACAGGAAAACTCTGCCGTTTATTTCCAGCATGAGGGAAAGGAACAATGTGTCCGCGCCCAGGTTATCCTTCAGGCTCTTGGGCGCAAACCGAATAGTGATGGACTCGGCCTCGAAGCCGCAGGTATCGAAACCCGCCAGAGCCGCATTAGTGTGGATGCAAAAATGAAAACCAACCAACCGCATATTTTTGCGGTCGGTGATGTAAATGGCATCCATGAAGTGGTTCATATCGCCATTTTGCAGGGGGAAGTGGCTGGATATAACGCCGTGCATCCTGAAAATGAGCGGCAGGTCGATGACCGTCTCAAATCCTCAGTGGTGTTTACCGACCCAGCAGTAGCAAGTGTAGGATTGAGCGAAAAAGAATGTCAGGCTGGGGAAATTGCCTACCTGGCGGCGTCCCATCCTTTTGGAGATCATGGCAAGTCGATGTGTCTTGGCGAAACACACGGGCATGTGAAACTGCTTTGCGATCCTGTTTCAGGAGAAGTGCTGGGAGGACATATTGTTGGCCCCGAGGCGGGGGAACTGATTCACGAACTCATCACCCTCATGCATTTTCGCGGTACGGTAAAAGACTTGGCCGCAATACCGCATTACCATCCTACCCTGGCAGAAATCCTGACCTATCCCGCAGAAGAACTGCTGGAACAATTGTCCGCTACATAGCTTCCAGTATTTCGGCAAAGTGGTCCATTTTCTCGCGGCTGTTCAAATCTGTTACGCAAATCAGCAGGCAGTTTTTTAAGTCCGGGTAACAGGACTCCAAGGGGTAACCGCCGATAATGCGCTCTTGCTTCAAAGCATTTAAAACTTCTTCAACCGGGCGGGGGCATTCGAGGACAAATTCATTGAACGTGTCGGTGGAAAAACGGATATTGAAATCCGCTACATGGGCCAACCGGTTTTTTAAGTAGTCGGATTTTCTCAAGTTCAGCAAAGCCA
This sequence comes from Nitrospina sp., assembly GCA_003545625.1. The sequence goes on along the minus strand of DODH01000141.1, from coordinate 7,058 downwards.
GTTCACGAAAACCCTGTTTTCCCAGGGTAGACATGAAAATGGTGGCGGCCAGGGCACACAGCCCCTGGTTGGTGCAGATATTGGATGTGGCCCGCTCGCGCCGGATATGCTGTTCCCGGGTGGACAACGTCAGGACATAAGCCCGTTTTCCATTCTGGTCCACCGTTTCTCCGGCCAGGCGTCCCGGCATTTGCCTTAGAAATTTTTCCCGTGTGGCGAAAAACCCCACATAAGGTCCGCCAAAAGAGACCGGCAGGCCTAGCGACTGCCCTTCACCCACCACGATATCCGCACCATGCGTTGCCGGTGCCTGCAGGATACCCAAGGACAAAGCTTCTGCCACAGCAACTATCAAGAGGGTTCCATTTTCCGCTAATGTTTCTTTCAGCGAAGCATATTCTTCAACCGTTCCCAGAAAGTTAGGCGATTGCAGGACAACGGCAGAAGTATTTTCCGTCAGGTTTTGAGTGATGAAGGATAGGTCGGTTTTTCCTTTATCGTTGAAGGGGATTTCCTTGAGGTTGAAGTTGCTTCCGCGTGTGTAAGTTTCTACTACTTTGCGGTATTCAGGGTGGACCGCCCGGGAAACCAAAAAATCCGTCCGGCGGTTGACCCGATTGGACATCACCACTGCTTCGGCGAGGGCTGAAGCCCCATCATACATGGAAGCGTTAGCAACCTCCATTCCCGTCAACAGGCAAATCATAGTCTGAAACTCATAAATGGCCTGAAGAGTTCCCTGACTGACTTCCGGTTGATAAGGGGTATAGCTGGTGGCAAATTCCCCACGGGAAATCAGATGATCAATCAATACAGGAGAAAAATGGTGATAAGCCCCGGCTCCCAGAAAGACGGAATAATCTTCAGCCGTAGCGTTTTTGTTCTGCAGCCGTTTCAAATATTCGGTCAACTCACTTTCGGACAAACTCTCAGGCAGTCCCAGCAAAGTGTCTCCCAACCTTAATGAGTCGGGAATGCTGTCGAACAAAGCATCAACATTCAGCACACCGATTTCGGCAAGCATCAGCTTGATGTCTTGTTCTGTATGGGGGATATACCGCATAGGTCAGGGAAAGATATTGAAAGGAGCAGAAGGATTTATTCCTGCTCCTTTTCGCATTGTTCGTTGTAGGCATCCGGGTCGAGAAGAGATTCAAGACCTTGTTCGTCAGAAAGTTCAATCTCAACAATCCACCCTGCGCCGTAGGGTTCGTTATTCACCTGCTCCGGGTTGGTTTCCAATTCTTTATTCACTTTAGTGATCTTACCACTTGCCGGAGCATAAAGATCGGACACGGTTTTCACGGATTCCACAACTCCGAAAGGACTTTCCTTTTCAAGCTCGGACCCCACTTCCGGCAGTTCGACAAAAACGATATCGCCCAATTGCTCCTGGGCAAAATGGGTTATTCCGATCACAGCGTTCTTACCATCAACGCGTATCCATTCATGTTCCAGCGTATACAATAAATCCTTGGGGACCTCCATGGTGCCTCCGATAAATTAGCAATTAATTTTTTTTGACGCGGGCCGGCAAAAAAGGCGGCTTGACGACCTCAGCAGGTACGCTCAACTTCCTGATTTCCACTTCCAGTTCCGTTCCAGGTTCCGCATATTCAGAGGATACATAACACAATCCGATCCCTGTATTCAAGGAGGGAGAGAAAGTTCCACTGGTCAATTCCCCGATGGGAGCCCCGTTTTTTAAAATGCGGTAATGCGGGCGCAGTACTCCCCGGTCCAGCAGGCGAATTCCTACCAGTTTACGTCTGTTTCCCGCATGCTTTTGTTTTTCAAGCTCTGCCTTACCGATGAAGTCCTGCTTGCCCAATTTAATGACCCAACCCAATCCCGCCTCCAGCGGTTTGGAATTCTCATTGATTTCATTACCATAAAGGGCATACCCCATTTCCATTCGCAAAGTGTCCCGGGCTCCCAAGCCAATAGACTGAAGGTCAAACTCTTTGCCCGCATCGAGAATGGCCCTGAAAACGGGTTCGGCGTGATCCGCATCGATATAAATCTCAAAACCATCTTCACCGGTGTATCCGGTGCGTGCAATGATACTTTCAAAATTGTGGATTTTTGCTTTTTTAAAATGGTAATATTTGATTTCGTTCAAAGAGGTTTCGCATAATTTTTGCAGCAGGGCCTCAGAGTGTTTCCCCTGCACTGCAAATTGTGCAGTTTCCGAGCTGGTATTTCGAATCGTAGCATCGCAAGAACCGGCATTTTTTAAAATCCATGCGAAATCTTTTTCCGTATTCGCGGCATTCACACAAAGAAAATAATGATTTTCAGAAAAACGGTGAACCAGCAAATCATCCACCACACCACCTGTTTTCAAACACATCAGGGTATAAAGAGCTTGGTTGTCCTGCATTGAGTCAATATCATTGGTCATCAGTTTCTGAATCAGGTCCCTGGCAGAGGGTCCCCGGATTTCGATCTCGCCCATATGGCTGACATCAAAAATGCCCACTCCATCGCGGACGCATTGATGCTCCTGCATGACCCCTTGAAACTGAATGGGCATTTGCCATCCCGCGAAAGGAACGAGTTTGCCTCCCAGTTCTTTATGGACAAGAGTCAGAGGTGTGGTTTTCAGGCTCGAGGAAGTTTCCATGTTCAGAAAATCGGGTATCTTGAATGAAAAATATGGAACCTGTGTATAACCAATTTCATTGGAGAGCGCAAGGTATTATAGTAAAATCGAAATAGAGAGGATTCTTTTTGTATGAGTTCAATGAACAACGAAAAAAAATATGATGCCATCCTGCTTGCGGGAGAGGGGAAATCCAGCTACAAGGTCCATCATCAGAACAAGGCGTTTTTGACCATTAATGGAGCTTGTCTTATCCATTATATTATCGAAACTCTGCAGAAGGTAGAATCTATTCAGGACATCTATGTCGTCGGCCCGAAGGAGAAACTGCAACAGGCATTGCTTTCGGGACGCATCGATTTAAAATCTCCCAAGCGTATTCATATTGTTGAGCAAAAAACCACTCTTTACCAAAACATCTGGCACACGTTCCTGCAATCCTTACAGGATGAAAACGCAGAGGCGCCAAACACTAAATCCCACCGCGATAGAGCAGTCCTTATCGTTCCCTGTGATGCTCCGCTGATGACCCCTCAGGAAGTGGAGTATTTCATTTCCCATGCAGACATGGAAAAATACGACCTTGTTTCGGGACTGGTTTCCCGGGAAAAACTGCAACATTTTTATCCGCAAAAAAAGACGCTGGGTATAAAAATGGCTTACATCCACTTCAAAGAAGCCAGCTTCCGCATTAACAACCTGCACATGGTTAAACCTCTGTGCATTGAAAACCGCGAATATATCCAGAAAATGTACCAGTACCGCTACCAGAGGAATTTCAAGAACCTGATACTGTTTAGTTTGTCGCTTTTCGGAAAAGACAAACTCCGGCATTATAAATGCTATATCGGACTGCAATTATGCCTGTTTTTTGCCAATCTGGGGCTCGATTCTCTGGTGGATTATTTTCGCAATTTGAATCCCAGAAAAGAGCTGGAAAAAACAATCAGCACCATCATGAAAACCCGTTTTAAGACTTTGGAAGTTCCCTACCCAGGAGCGGCCCTTGATATTGACAACGCTAAAGATTATGATGCCATGAAAATCCAGTTTTATGAATGGTTGAAGTATCTGCAGAAATATAAAGAATCACTGCCTGTTGCCACAAGCCACATTGAGGTTTCCCCCGCGGCTCGCACCGAGAAAGTGGCGCGGCCTTCACCCACACCCCTTAGTACCTCTTCGGAGCATGAAGGCTAAGGAAGAGTACCAAGCACGCTGGCCCCACGCCGAGCGGCCCGAATGAAAACCAGAAAAACCCGGCATGCAATCCCAAGTGGATTGAGAATGCCTTATGGATATTGAACAAGTTATGAAACAGGATCGATTAAGAAATTTTTCCATCATTGCCCATATTGATCACGGCAAGTCCACCCTTGCCGACAAACTGATACTCGCTACCTCGGCAATCCCTGAACGGGAAATGGTAGACCAGGTATTGGACAGTATGGATTTGGAACGGGAACGCGGAATCACCATCAAGGCTCAAACGGTTCGCCTGAAACACCACGCTAAAGATGGACAAAACTATATTTTCAACATGATTGATACTCCCGGCCATGTTGACTTCACCTACGAAGTATCACGAAGTCTTGCCGCTTGTGAAGGAGTATTACTGGTTGTAGACGCGACGCAAGGTATTCAGGCCCAGACCATAGCCAACCTCAACCTGGCCCTGCAACATGATCTGGCGATCATACCAGTGATCAATAAAATTGACCTGCCCAGCGCGGACCCTGATTTTATAAAAGAACAACTGGAAGATGTCCTTCAGATAGAATCCAGCGGTGCGGTTCTGGTCAGCGCCAAGGAAGGAATCGGGATCAATGAATTGATGGAGGCCGTGGTTCGCCAGATTCCTCCACCAACCGGGGGCGCTTCCGAAAAATTGCAGGCCCTGCTCTTTGACGCCTGGTATGACGCGTACCGGGGAGTTATGGTTCTCGTCAAGATACAGCAGGGGAGCCTGAAAGTGGGTGATGAAATCATGATGATGGCAACTGGAAACCGGTTCATTGTCGAAGAACTGGGCACATCCAACCCCAAGCAGGAGAAATGCACCCAACTCCTGGTAGGAGAGGTGGGCTACCTGGTCGCCAATATCAAACAATTGGACCAGACCAAAGTGGGAGACACTATCACCCATTCCCAAAATCCTTGCGAAAAAGCCTTGCCCGGTTATAAGGAAGTCAAACCCATGGTTTTTAGCGGATTGTATCCGATCAGCGGTGATGACTATGAAAATTTGCGCGATGCGTTAAAAAAACTCACGTTGAACGATGCCTCATTTTCTTATGAAGCAGAAACTTCCACGGCACTGGGTTTCGGGTTTCGCTGCGGGTTTCTTGGGCTACTGCATATGGAAATTGTGCGGGAGCGTATTGAGCGTGAATACAAAGTCGACCTTCTCACCACCGCCCCCACCGTCGTTTACAAAATCATTACCACCAACGGAAAAACGGTGCTGATTGACAATCCGACCAAACTGCAAGAACAAAAGAATATCGACCATCTTGAAGAACCGTACGTTCTAGGGACCATCATCGTTCCGGAAGAATATATCGGGGTAGTGATGGCGCTGGTCCGCGACCGCAGGGGAATCCAGAAAAGAATGGAATACATGAACCCGCGAACGGTACTGCTGGAATACGAACTGCCGTTCAACGAAATAGTTCTGGATTTTTATGACCGTCTTAAATCAGGCACCAAAGGTTACGCTTCGTTCGACTATGAATTTATAGATTTCAGGAGATCCAATCTGGTAAAATTGGATGTTCTCTTGAACGGAGAGTTGGTCGATGCTTTATCTTTGATCGCGCACAAGGATAAAGTGTATTATCTGGGCCGCGATCTGGCCAAAAAACTCAAGCAACAAATACCCCGGCAAATGTTTGAAGTAGCAATCCAGGCGGCGATAGGCGGTAAAATCGTCGCACGTGAAACGATCAAGGCGCTCAGGAAAAATGTTCTGGCAAAATGTTATGGTGGGGATATCACGCGCAAACGCAAACTGCTGGAAAAACAAAAAGAGGGTAAGAAAAAAATGAAACGGGTGGGTAGCGTGGAAATTCCTCAGGAAGCCTTTCTCGCAGTGTTGAGGACCGATGACAAATAATACCCTCCATGACGCTGCGGATAAAGAAGCCGAAGCCCCAAAAAAGAGTATTGCCCGCGAGTATACCGAGGCCATTCTTATCGCCCTGCTTCTCGCCTTGTTGATTCGCACCTTTATAATCCAGGCATTTAAAATCCCCTCCGGCTCTATGGAAAGCACACTCCTTATCGGGGATCATATTCTAGTTTCCAAATTCAGTTATGGCACGCATATCCCCAACGAAATCCCTTTTCTTAATATCAAACTGTTTGACGATATCGTTTTGTTTTCTGAAATTCCACAAAGAGGAGACATCATCGTTTTTAAATTTCCAAAGGATGAAAAGCGGGATTTTATTAAACGCGTGATTGGCCTGCCGGGAGACTTCCTGGAAGTACGGCGACAAAAAGTTTATATCAATGACAAACTTTATGAAGATACCCATGCCCGGCATACCGACCCGGCCTCAAACGACTCCTTGGTACCCAGAGATGACTTCGGCCCGGTTCTGGTTCCGGAAGAATATGTATTTGTGATGGGTGACAACCGGGAAAACAGTCAGGACAGCCGCTATTGGGGGTTTTTGAATGTTAAAAAAATCCGCGGCAAGGCGCTCATGATTTACTGGTCCTGGAATCGCATTGAAAACTGGGTTCGGTTTGAGCGGTTCGGAAAAATTCTTGAATAACCTGGACGACCTCATTAAAAAACAGACTGCATTTTGAACGGTTTGGGAAAATTCTGAAATAACCTGGCATGACGGCCTCATTAAAAAACAGACTGCATTCTCTTCTCACCCACTGCAAAGCCGCTATTCTGGATTTTGACGGATTGTTGGCCGACTCGGAACCTTTCCACTACCGGGCTTATAACGAAGTTTTTGAACGGTACGGGCACACCCTGGACAAGGAAGAATATTGGGTGGAATGGACCTCGAAAGGAAAAGGCATAGCAGGAGAGATCGAACGCCATAACCTTAAACTGGATGTAGATCCGGTTGACCTGAGAAAACAAAAGTTCGAAGTGTACTCACGATTTTGCCAGAGCGGAGAGATTAAACTGTTCCCCTTGGCCCGAACCATGGCGGAGGCCCTGTCGGTCAAACACAAACTGGCCATTGCCTCGGGGTCTTGGGCCAGGGACATTCGTTATATTCTGGAAAATGCCAGCTCATTAAATCTGTTCCCGGTTATTCTTGGCAAAGAGTCTGCCACCAAAGAGAAACCGCATCCTGATATTTTTATAAACGCCGCAGAAAAACTGGGGCACGCGCCCAGTGAATGCTTTGTTCTGGAAGACGCGCTGAAAGGGCTCCATGCGGCCAGGGAGGCGGGAATGCCCTGCATCATTTTGCGAAAC
>DODH01000081.1 GCA_003545625.1 Nitrospina sp. | reverse complement strand
GGAATGCGATGGCAAACCGGAAGGCGTGACGGTTTATGATGAGTTTGAAATCCACTAGGCGTGGGGCCAGCGTGGCGGTAATACCCCTACGGGGCATGAGATACCCTTGCAGGACATGAGGTTAAGCTAAAACCTTTGGATTTCCGCACCACTTTGTGGTTCGCAATGACGGGCCCCACGCCCAGTGGGTTAGGAGCCGTTTTTCAGGATGGCGTCTATTTCGTCGCAGGTTTTTTTCACATCCCGTGCCGATTCATCCAGGGCGGCTTGCTCTTCATCCGTCATTTTCAGTTCGATGACTTTCTCTATGCCGTGGATGCCCATCATGACGGGAACGCCAAAGAATATCCCGCTCCAGCCGTACTCCCCTTCCAGGTAAGCGGTACAAGGGAGGATGCGGCGTTTGTCCTGCAAAATCGCCTCAATCATTTTCACCACCGAAGCGCCGGGCGCATAGAAGGCGCTACCGGTTTTAAGCAGTGCGACAATTTCCGCCCCGCCTTTTCGTGTGCGTTCCACCACCCGGTCGATCTGCTCCTGGGTCATCAATTCGGTGATCGAGATGCCCGATACTGAAGTGTAACGGGGTAGCGGAACCATGGAGTCGCCATGCCCGCCAAGAACCATCGCGTCCACATCTACCAATGAGCACCCAAGCTCCAGCGAAACGAAGGTTCGCAACCGGGCCGAGTCGAGCACGCCAGCCATGCCGATGATTTTGTTCTTAGGCAGATTGCCGGTTTTTTTGGCCATGTACACCATCGCATCAAGCGGATTCGACACCACAATGACAATCGGATCGCGGGAATGTTCCATGACCTGCTCCGTTACCGATTGCACAATTTTAGCGTTGGTAGCGAGAAGGTCTTCGCGGCTCATGCCCGGTTTGCGGGGCAGGCCAGCCGTGATCACCACGATATCGGAGTTGGCGGTGTCTTTATAATCGTTGGTTCCCGTCACCAGGCTATCGAAAACCTGCAGACAACTCGACTCCTGCAAGTCCAGCGCTTTTCCTTGCGGGATCCCCTCGACAATATCAATGAGCACTACATCGCCGAGGTTTTTATAAGCTGTCAACTGAGCAACGGTGGAGCCAACCTGACCCGCGCCAACTACCGTGATTTTTTTTCTTGCACTTGGCATAGCAGTTCCTCTATTAGAAGATCAAACTCAATTATTCAAGCTGTCCAATATTTTATTGAAGGTCGCACTCGGACGTGTCGCCGCCTTCACCTTTTCAGGATCGGGGAGATAATAACCACCGATATCTTTAGGTTGTCCACTAGAAGCTTTCATCTCGTCAAAAATGACATCCAGTTTTTCCGCAAGTTCCTTGGCTACGGGAGCAAAACGCTCTTTAAGGTCCGCATCCCCGTCTTGATTAGCCAGCTCTTCTGCCCAATAAAGTGTTTCGTATACATGCGTGCCGGCATTATCCAACTGGCCGACCTCACGACCGGGCGACTTTTTATTATCCATCAACGTGCCGCTAGCCCGTTCCAGCGTTTCCGCCAGAATTGCAGCTTTTTTATTGTCCTTGGTTCGGCCCAAATGCGCCAGGGATTCAGACAGAGCCAAAAACTCACCCAGAGACTCCCATCGCAGATGACCTTCTTCGAGAAACTGTTGCACATGTTTCGGCGCGGACCCTCCGGCCCCGGTCTCAAAAAGACCTCCGCCATTAATCAGCGGTACGATTGAGAGCATTTTTGCGCTGGTGCCAAGTTCCAGGATCGGGAACAGATCGGTCAGGTAATCCCGCAGGACGTTACCCGTTGCGGAAATAGTATCCTTACCTTCCTTAGCACGTTTAAGGGAATGATTCATCGCATCTACCGGTGCCATAGTCTGAATGTCCAGGCCGTTGGTATCGTGATCCTTCAAATAGAGGGTTAGTTTTTCGATAATCTGGGCATCGTGCGCCCTGTTCTTGTCCAACCAAAAAACAACAGGGGTTGCAGATAGCCGGGCTCTATTGACGGCCAGCTTAACCCAGTCTTTGATCGCAATATCTTTTACCGTACAAGCGCGGAAGATATCGCCTTCTTCCACATCGAGTTCATGCAGAACCTGCCCGGCCCCATCGAGTAGCCGGATGGTGCCTTTTCCAGTCGCTTTAAATGTTTTGTCGTGAGACCCGTATTCCTCCGCCTTTTTTGCCATGAGACCTACGTTAGGAACCGTGCCCATAGTGGTCGGATCGAATGCGCCATTCTCTCGACAAAAATCGATGGCCGACTGATAAATGCCGGCATAACTGCTGTCCGGGACCATCGCTAAAGTGTCGTATGCTTTGCCATCCGGGCCCCACATTTGCCCGGAGGTACGAATTGCCGCAGCCAAGGAAGCATCAATAATGATGTCGCTCGGAACATGAAAATTGGTAATTCCTTTATCAGAATCCACCATCGCGAGGTCCGGTCCATTCTTGATGCAGGTTTGAAGATCCGCTTCAATTTCTTTCTGTTGGTCAGCGGGCAAGCTCTTTATTTTTGCATAAACATCGCCCAGACCATTGTTGGCGTTTACCCCCAATTTTTTAAACGTGTCGGCATGTTTCTCAAACACGTCCGCAAAAACAACCGTAACCCCATGACCAAAAATGATGGGATCGGAGACTTTCATCATGGTGGCTTTCATATGCAGAGATAATAGTACGCCTCTGTTTTTGGCTTCTTCTTTCGCCCCTTTAATAAACTGCCGCAACGCCTCACGACTCATTTTTGTCGCATCGACCACATCGCCCGTCTCCAAGGGGACTTTATCTTTCAACACCGTGACGCTTCCATCCTCGGCGACAAATTCAATCTTACCGTTTCCGGCTGTCGAGTCGGTAATGGTCGCAGATTTTTCATTGGAGCAAAAATCTCCATCCGTCATGGTCGCGATATTCGTTTTGGAGTCCTTTGACCATGCGCCCATTTTATGCGGATTGCTCTTGGCGTAATTTTTGACCGAAACGGCGGCCCTGCGGTCCGAGTTCCCCTGTCTCAAAACAGGGTTGACCGCGCTTCCCTTAACCTTGTCAAACTTGGCTTTAATTGCTTTTTCTTCATCGTTTTTCGGGTCTTCAGGATAATCCGGAAGATCATAGCCCTGAGATTGCAGTTCCTCGACAGCGGCCTTGATTTGAGGATTGGAGGCACTGATATTGGGGAGCTTGATGACATTTGCATCGGGATCAAGTACCAATTCACCCAATAAAGCCAAATCGTCTGGTTGCTGTTGTTCCGGCTTGAGCCGCTCAGGAAATTGGGCAATAATCCTGCCCGCGAGAGAAATATCCTTCGTGCCTACGTTAATCCCTGCCACCTGGGTAAATGCTTGTATGATGGGAAGAAAAGATCCACTCGCAAGCTGAGGCGCTTCATCCACTTTCGTATAAATAATATCTGGCTGTTCTGACATCGTCTTTACCCCAATAAGAAATTGCTTTAAAAATAAATACTTCCCTTTCCTTTAGCCTTCTCTATCTAGCATTCCCGCAATCCCAGTGAATTTATCTAAATTATAAATCACAAAACTAACCAAATCGCGAGTGGTAGAAATAACAGGAAAGTACAGTATCTAATGTCTGTTAGAAGAACGGTTAAGCTAAATTATTAGCCCCTTCTTGTCAAGCAATTTTGGTCGGACATTTTCCCGCAAAAATACCGAAAAAATGAACAGAGAGAGAGGCAAGCAAAACAGTTTGGGAAGCCTTCCTATATATGGGAATGAACAATGTTTGAAATATGCGATAATTGTTTTATTCTTTTTAAATAAACTCTTTTCCCTGCTAATTTTTCCTTTATGGACATTACTGAACATGTATACAGACTGGCGATTGATTTCATCCAGGTGAAGAATATTCCGCCCGATCCCCGGCAAAGACTGCCCTATTTCCAAGCCTTTAAAAAATTATTACGCGAAGAGAAGGAAAAGATCAAGAGCTGGCATCGTTCAGGAACCGGCGGACGCGAAATCATCCAGGCCCATACCAGCCTGGTTGATGAAGTCATCCGGCATGTCCTTCTTTCCATGACACAGCTTGAGGTTTATGCCAAAGCCGACGTTCTGGACGATTTTTCTCTCATTGCGGTGGGGGGTTATGGCCGGGGGGAACTCAACCCGCTTTCAGATATCGACCTGTTGTTTCTTCTTTCCGCAAGACCCCAGCCACTCACTGAAACTTTCATCAAGGATGCGCTGTCGGTTATTTGGGGATTCGA
>DODH01000216.1 GCA_003545625.1 Nitrospina sp. | reverse complement strand
TACAATTCCATTACTCAAAGGCTTTTGACCCTGCCGGACCACACGCGCCTTTTCCCTGGCCATGGTCCTGCCACCACCGTTGGCGAAGAAAAACGCCACAACCCCTTTTTCTCCACCGGCGAGCCGCCTCCTTGACGCTGGACCCAATAAAGCCACCCCCACCCCTCCCCATGAGGGGGAGGGGTGGGGGTGGGGATGGAGCAATGACTATTAAGTCGAGATAACTTTTTGCTAGCCAGAAGGGCTATTGCCATTTGCCTCCGGTAGCTCACCGGGGGGCTTGCCAAATCTGCGATGGGGAATATACTTCAAGGTATGGATCCCGAAAAAGTCAACTACCACTATTGTGATGATCTTCCCACCTGTCCCTGGCCGGAGGGAACACGGATTCTGGTGACCGGGGCCGCCGGATATGTGGCTCGCAGGTTGATTCCCGAACTGGTTTCACGGGGCTATATTGTCCGGTGCATGTACAGGAATAAAAGTTGCCCGTCGTTTCTGACACATCCTCGTGTCGAGCATGTCTATGCGGATTGTCTGAACATGGAAGAACTGCTTCCCGCCTTGAAGGATGTTGACTACGCATATTACCTGATTCACAGCATGAGGTTGAAGAAGGAAGAGTTTATAGTAAACGACCAGAAGGCCGCGAAAAACTTCAGGGAATCGGCGGAACAGCATGGGGTGAAACGGATTGTTTACCTGGGTGGACTGGGAGAAAAAAATGACCGCATGTCGCCGCATCTGAGAAGCAGAAGGGAGGTCGGAGATATCTTGTCCGGGGGCAATGTTCCGGTTATCCGGGTTCGGGCGGCCGTCATCATCGGCACCGGAAGCGCCTCTTATGAATTGATCAAATCGCTGACTTTGAATAACCGCTTCATTCCTTTTATACCGGAGTTCAACTCCGTGTGCCAGCCTGTTGCGATCCGGGATGTCATCAAATACATGGTCGGTGTCATGGAAACCCCGGGCCTGGGTACATGTGTTTTCCAAATCGGTGGCAAGGATGTGTTGACCTATGAGGAAATGATTTTAAGCTTCGCCAGAATCATGAATCGCCGCATCCGTTTCATTGATGTTTCATGGGTGCCCCTTCCCGTTGACTGGATGTGCCGGCTTTATGCATACTGGCTGCATTGTTTTATTTCCATTCCGGTAAATATTACTGCGCTTTTGTTGAGCAGTCTTAAAACAAATGTGGTGTGTGCGGATAACCAAATTTCAACAATACTTCCCTTTGAACCGCTGGACTTTGTGACCTCTGTGAAATGGGCACAGGAGAAGGAAAAACGTTCGATGGTATTTTCCCACTGGAGTGATGTTCCTCCTGAAAATATGAGTGACCTTTTACCCCTTTGCGAGTTTGAGTCTTCCGAATTTATCATTGAAGAGCATGAAATAGATATTCCGGCAACTCCGGAACACGTATTCCCGGTGGTCTGCCAAATCGGCGGTAAGCATGGCTGGAACCACGCAAACATGCTTTGGGAGATCCGCGGCCTGATTGACAGGTTTTTAGGGGGAGTGGGATTACAAAGGGGGCGGCGGGACCCCGCCCACCTTCGCGTAGGAGATTCGGTCGACTTCTGGAGAGTGGAAAAGCTGGAGTCTAATCGTGAGCTACTCCTGAGAGCAGAGATGATCACTCCGGGCCTATCCTGGCTCCAGTTTCAGCTTGACCCGGGTGAGGGAGGGGGAACCCGTTTGACGTTGAAGGCGCATTTTATTCCCAAACCTTTTTGGGGAAATCTTTATTGGGCGGTATTGTCGAACTTCCATTCCTACATATTCAAAGGGATGCTGGAGTTTTTCAGGAAAAAGAGCTTGGAGACGGGCACGAATTAGAGCTTGGACCGGAGGAGATACGCAATGCTTATTAACGATGGAGACACGGTTTGTATTGTTGGGGGAGGGCCCGGTGGATCGGCCTGCGCCATGGCTCTTTTAAGTGAAGCCCGGCGAGTGGGCAGGAAGATCGATGTGGTGTTGTTCGAGCATAAAAAATTCTCCGAACACCGCCACTACAACCAGTGTATTGGCGTGCTCTCTCCGCCTTTCGAGGATATCCTGAAAAATGAACTGGGTTTGGTTTTGCCGGACCACCTGGTGCTCAATGATATGGAGGGCTATCGTCTGCATTCTGATTTATTGAGTCTGGATTTGATTGGAGAAGAATCTGGCCGGTCAGTTTCTGTGACACGCTCCAAGTTTGATGCCTTCATGCTCGAAGAGGCTCAGAAGGCAGGCGCTCAAGTCGTTCATGACCGTGTGACGTCGGTTGAAGTAAACCATGACGGGGTGCTGGTTTATAGTGAGGGAGATAACATTAAGTGCGCGGTCGTGGTGGGAGCTTTTGGCCTGGATGATGGAACGTGCAGGATTTTTGAGCAAGGAACCCCATACCGGCAACCGGACTTTCTGAATACGGTGATTACGCGTTTTTACCCTGGAAAGGAATTCATGCAAAGCATGGGGTCCATCATCCATGCTTTTCTGCTTTCCCATCCCGGTTTGGAGTTTGGAGCGGTCACCCCGAAGGGAGAACATATTTCCATCAATATTGCAGGCCGTAAGGTTTCCTCGCATATCATGATGGAGTTTCTGCGTTCGGCACCGGTGCAACGTTTTCTTCCTCCCCATCAAAGGCGCGAAAAACCTCTGAACTATTTTAAAGGCAAGTTTCCCATCGCGCCGGCGCGGAATTTGTTTGGTGACCGTTATGTGACAATTGGGGATGCGGCAGGACTCATGCGGCCTTTCAAGGGAAAGGGCATTAACTCCGCCATCAATACTGGTATTTATTCCGCCCGTTCCATCATGAGGCATGGGGTTTCTAAACAAGCCTTCGCCGAAAACTTTTATCAGGACTGCAGTGAATTGACCGAAGACCTTCCCTATGGACGGGCCGTCCGGATTCTGACCAACCTTGCCACAAGCTTTAAGTTCATGGATCATATGATAGCGGTGGCGGCAGAAAGGCCCGATTTTATGAAGGCCATGTTCGGCAGTGTTTCCGGACACGACCCGTATAAAAAAATCATAATGGAAACTGCCAGCTTGTCACTTGCTTTTACTTTTGCGCAAAAGATCCTGGGACATTTTGTATTCCGTCAGGAGGCTCGTCTCCCAGCAAAAAATGACAGCCCGACTGCATGAACGTGCCGTAGACATTGCCGGGGTTCCTGTGATATTCTTCCTGCTCTCCCACAAGGGTCTCATGAAAAAAATATATTTGATAATCACGTTCTTGATGGTTTTTCTCCTGCTAGGGTGTCCTCCTCCGCCCAAGGCCGGAAAAAAAATGCCCCGTATTTTTGCCCTGAGCTATTCCATGGAGACGAGAAGAGAGCCTTCCTTTCTCATTGCCGATGATTTTAACCGCAACAATATTCTGGATTTGGTTGTGGTCAATAGCGGCGACAGTTCCTTTTCATTTTATAAGGGAAACGGGGATGGGACTTTTAAGGATCAACGTGTTTTTAGGACTGGAGGGGACCCCATTTGCCTGGTTTCGGCAGATTTCAATGAGGATGGCTATAAGGATGTCGGGGTACTCAATTATGCTGACCAGTCCATCCAGATATATTTGAACACCCGGTTGGGAAGTTTTCAGAAAACAAACCAGCTTCTTATGCCTGGAAAAATCCCAATCAATATGGCATCTGGAGATTTCAATGGTGACGGAAGAATGGACCTGATTGTTACCATGCGTTTTTCAAATGTGGTGATGCTACTGGGAAAAGGCAATGGTTATTTTTCCGAACCTGAATCCATGGCTGTTAAGGGCCAGCCTACAGGTATTGTAGTCGGAGATTACAATCAGGATGGAATGACAGATGTTGCCGTGGCTTTGGCGGGTAACGGAAATAAAGGGGTCCAGGTCTTATGGGGTAAGGGTGATGGGAAGTTTGAAAGCTCCAAAGTTTTTAAAGCCGGGAAACAGCCTCTTAGCATTGTCAGTCTTGATGTAAATAATGACGGATGGATGGACTTTGTGACCTCCAGCAACTCGTTGCATGCCTTGACCACAATTGTGAATAAGGGAGATAAAACATTCGATTCGTTAAAGGATTTTGCATCCGGGAATTTCCCGAAATTTGTCGTAGCCGCCGATTTTACCGGAGATGGTTTGCAGGATATTGCTGTGTCCAACGCTACGGATGACAGGATAACTGTTTCCCTTGGCAGAGGAGACGGAACTTTTACCTATCCTCCTATCTACCACACGGTCGATGAACATCCTCAAGGCATGGCGGTGGGAGATTTTAATGGCGATGGATTGATCGATATTGCAGTTTCCTGCAGGGATAAAAACCTCATCGACATCCTCAGCAAGAAAGATATGATCAATCCCAAGCCGGACCTCCCTCAGAAAGAATCCAAGTCGTCCTGATTTGTAATGCGGGTGATGTGTTAGATTGCTACAGGCAGGTCAGAAACAGGTTGCAGGCGGCCTTCGGGGTAGACGTAAAAAACATTTTCAGGATCGATTTGTTGCGCTACTTCAAGGACATTCTGAAAGCCTTGCAGGTGATTGTTGGCAATCGGAACCAGAACAAAATCATATTGCACATTCTTAAGTTTTTCAATCAAATCGGCAGGCATCGATTCGGCTGAAAAGAATCCGGTGCCGTAGGAATAAATTTGATTCAGTCCCTGCAAATCCTCCAGGTCTTTCGCGGAAACATTTTGGCCCAGCAGATCCACGTTAGCCTCCTTGTTCAAATTCTCAAGGATCAGGCGGATCATCCAGTTTCGGACGCTTCGGAGTACCAGAACGCTGGCTCCATCAGGAATCACGCTAAAGGAAGATTTTGCATTATTTGAAAAAGCACAGGACTGAGCTTTCTCTTTTCCAAAGTCAAAAGCAGACAGCGCTTTCTTGAAGTTCGCCTGGATTGCTTCGGCAGGATAATGCGGATAGCGGACCACAACCTGGCCGTTGCCATCAAATCCTTCCCAGTTTGTGGAAGTGGGCAGTAACGATTCCTCCTTGCAGGAGTTATAGAAATCTGTTCCCGGCTGGGGAGTATTGATAGAAACCTGGACTTCATCGAGCCAGCCTTTAGAGGCCATTTCATAAACCAGATCCACTGTTTTCTGGTCTTCCTCCCGAGAAGAGCCTAGCCCGCCGATGCTGATGGTTCCATAAATCAGCATGCCGATGCTTTTGCCAAATTTAACCATGGTGCGAAGTTTATTCAGGTCGTGTTTTTTACCCAGGGTCATTTTTTCAGCAACCTTGTCACTGCCTGTTTCGATCCCAAAACGGATTTTGTAATATCCTGCCGCGCGCATTTCTTGCATAGCTTCTTCATCTAAAGAAGCGTATTCGCACATGGCTTCGTATTTGAGGTGATCCAGTCCGGCAGAGCGAATGGCTTTGGCGAGGGAGATATTGAAGCTTCTTTTTATATTGTGGACTTCTTCA
Organism: Nitrospina sp.; assembly: GCA_003545625.1. Next base: position 437 of record DODH01000216.1, on the reverse strand, counting down.
TCAAAGAACACGCCTTCCATTTCCGGATATTTTTCGTGCAAGGTGCGAATCTCTTCGACAACACTGGCAACGTTTCTCGGTCGCCAGTTCAGTTCATCGTAATAGAGGGTGGCCGCCGCGCAGAAATTACAACGGCGCGGGCAACCTCTTGAAGCGTACATCTGGATTTGTTTATAACGGCAATTGGGTTCGTGATAATCGATGCGTCTGACATCATCGTCTTCAGGAAAAGGCAAGGCGTTGATGTCGATCAACGAGCCCCGGGCATTCGGGTGAACGCCGGCAAGTTTTTTTGGATTTTTTCCCTGGATCAGGTCGAGAACTGTGAACTCATATTCGCCAATGCATACGTAATCCGCAACTTTCAGGACCTCTTCCGGATGGGCCATAGGGTGTTGCCCGGTAAAGATCAGTTGGGTTCCAAAAGCTTCCTTGAG
>DODH01000020.1 GCA_003545625.1 Nitrospina sp. | reverse complement strand
TCCTCCATCCACTCCCTTGCCAGTTTCTGGGCTCCGAATTCTCTTACTTTGATATAATTGGGCTGTCAATGCAATAATTAAAGAAACCATCTCAAACCATTTTGCCGTCCATATCCAAAAGGTTTGCCAGCGAATGGCGGCAAACTTTCCCAAAAAAATAAGTGCGACGATACCGGAGTTATTTAAGAATTTTATTTTCCCATATTTCTGTTATTTCGTTTGCCTTGTTTTTTTCTGCCCTGATGCCGGGCAAGTTGCAGGCGCAATATAAAATTAAACTGGAAACCGGGCGTGAACAGTTTCTTCGGCTCCTTGAAGTTACCTCCACGCGATCTGAAAAAAAGATTGTAGATATTCCCGCCGCGATCCGTTCCCTTGACCTTAACGGAGAGGGACTTCCTCAGGTTTCTCTCGATGAGGCGTTGACTTCCGTCCCGGGCCTGTTTTTTCAAAACCAGTTCAATTCAGCACAGGACCTTCGATTGTCCATCCGCGGGTTTGGAGCACGCTCAGCATTTGGTGTGAGAGGGGTGAAGATTCTTGTTGATGGCATCCCCCTGACCCTTCCCGATGGGCAGACACAACTGGATTCGATTGATCCCGGTATGATTAATTCCTTGGAAGTTTTAAGAGGCCCTTCTTCTTCTCTTTATGGCAATGCTTCGGGAGGCACAATTTCGATAAAGACCTTTGACGGGCCGCGATCCGGTTTCGAATCTGATTCAAGGTTATTGCTCGGTTCCTTTGGCCTGGAGAAATACCAGATCAAGTCGGGAGGCACTTTTGGATCGTTAAATTATAATATTTACGCATCTCATCTTCAGCGTGACGGATATCGCGATCATAGCGCGACCGAAAACACGCTGGTGCATGGAAAATTCGGCTGGCAAACGGATGCGAATTCCAGTTGGACGTTTATCTTGAGGCATCTTCTTTCACCGAAAGCCCAGGACCCGGGTGCTCTGACCGAACAGCAGGCAGACTTCAATCCAAAAGCGGCGCGATCCCAGAATATTGTTTTCGATGTTGGCGAGGTGGTGGATAACACGCAATTGGGTTTGTTATATGAAAAAGATATATCGTCTTCACAAGAAATTTCCCTGACTGCCCACTTAAATCGTAGATTGTTTAGTAACAAGCTGCCGTTTACCAGTGGAGGTACCGTGGAGTTTGAACGCCTGGCTCCGGGGTTGGGAGCCAGAACCGTAATCAACAGCCGCCTACGGAATAAACCCATCCGCTGGATTGCGGGAGCGGACCTTTCCCACCAAAGGGATGACCGGAAACGTTTTGATAATAATAATGGAATAAAAGGTTCTCAAACTCTCGATCGTTTTGAAACGGTAACCAGCATTGGGCCCTATCTGCGGGCGGAATGGCAAGAGTCGCCACGCATCGAACTGGTCGCGGGGATTCGCTATGACCATGTGGAATTCGATCTCGAAGATAATTTTATTTCCGATGGCGACCAGAGCGGTTCGAAAACTCTTTCGGAGTGGAGCGGAACGTTGGGGGCGGTTTATCATTTCAATAAATCCCTGCATGGGTACGCGAACATTGCTACGGCTTTTGAAACCCCGACCACGACGGAGTTGGCGAATGATCCTTCCGGAGGTTCCGGATTCAATCAAAACTTGGATTCCCAACTGTCCGTGAGTTATGAGGTTGGACTAAAAGAAAGAATTGGAAATAGAATGGATTACGATTTAGCGGTATTCGTTATCCAGTCGTGGGATGAATTGATACCCTTTGAAATTATCACGTCACCAGGCCGAACTTTTTATAAAAATGCGGGGCAGTCACGTCGAGTTGGATTAGAGACGGCTATGAGTTTTCGACCCGTTGAACGGATTGAAACGGGTTTGTCCTACGCCTTTTCAGATTTTCGGTTCACCCGTTTTGACGATAACGGGTCCAATCATTCGGGAAACTTTATCCCGGGAATGCCGGAGCATCGTATTGTCGCAAACCTTCGGGCTGATTCCAGCTCGGGTTGGTTTGCGAAAGGTGAGATCCAGTACGTTTCTTCATTCTTTGTGAATGACGAGAATACGGTGGACAACCCTTCTTACATTACGAACCGTTTTAGTTTCGGTCGAAAAAAAGCGGTGGGAAAATCCCAATTGTCTGTTTTCTTAGGGGTGGAGAATATTTTTGACCAATCGTACAATGCCAACACAAGAATCAACGCGACAGGCGGGCGCTACTTCGAGCCCGGCCAGCCTTTTACTCTTTTCGGTGGCGTGTCATGGGTTTACCTGGCGGCAGCAAAATAGGTAGCAATTCATGAATTATATGGTAAATGTATCGTGGAGGTTGGGTTCAGATTAATAAGGAAAATTATAACTTTAAAAGTGGTACAACTTATTTGGGCAGGTCAACATTAAATTTTACCGGGTTACAGATATGAAGCTTGCGCGTGCCCATCCAAAAACCAATATTTCAGGAAAGTTCAACTCCTTTCCGGTCATCGTTAACTTTATAGCATTTTTATTGGTTTTTGGACCCTTGAATGGAATTTCCTCGGCTGGAAAAGATGAATATCGCGACAAACTGAAAAGACTGCAACTCGTCGAGGGAATACGGATCGACATTTTCGCCGCCGATGTCGCGAGAGCCCGCCACATGGCGTTCGACGATCAGGGAATCCTTTTTTTGAGCCAGACGCGGGAGGGCAAAGTGGTCGCCCTTCCTGATTCAAACGGCGACGGCGAGGCAGATCGAGCGGTCAATATCCTCAATGGCCGCCAGGCACCGCATGGGCTTGCCTTTGCCAGGCTGAAGTCGGACTACTACCTTTATGTTGCGGAAGAAACCCAGGTCGTCCGCATGAAGCGGATCGGCAAGCCTTTCACATATGGCCGGCCAGAGATCATCATAGGCAACCTTCCCGGCGGCGGACATTTCACCCGCACGATTAAAATCAAAGAGGGTAGATTGTACCTCTCCGTCGGTTCCTCGTGCAACGTCTGCATGGAAGAACATAAAATTCGCGCGGCGATTTCGCATTACAACCTCGACGGTACCGGTGGAGAAATTTTTGCCGAGGGATTACGAAACTCGGTAGGGATAGAGTTCTCACCTTATTCCGGGGAATTATGGGGAGTGAACAACGGACGCGACATGCTTGGCGACCATCACCCTGAAGAGGAACTCAACATTATCCGCAGGGGCAAACATTATGGCTGGCCTTATTGCTATGAAGACCGGGTGCTCGACAAGGACTTTGGCATGCTGTTCGACTGCTCGAAAACGGCATCTCCGGCACGCACCTTCACCGCCCACATGGCTCCACTGGGCCTGGAGTTTTATCAAAGCGGCACTCTGCCCGCCCGGTATAACCATAGCGTCTTCATTGCTTTTCACGGTTCGTGGAATCGCTCGGTTCCGGCTGGATATAAGGTGGTGCGGGTGACACTCGACAAAAAGGGTAATATCCTCTCGCATAAGGATTTTATCACCGGTTGGCTCGGCCAAAACGGACAAGCCTGGGGAAGACCAGTAGACATCGAACAATCACCGCAGGGCGAGCTCTACCTTTCGGATGATTTTCTCGGTGTGGTGTACCGGATAACAGGGAAGTAAACTTCGCCTTATTTCTCATCGCTATCTCATTTGATGGATGCTTTGATGGGAGACCCATATACCAAAACAAAAAATACCTAACAGGAGCCAGAACCACCATTTGATCTTTGCCTGTTCAGTTTGTTTCGGTTTCCACTCGTTCATTTTTTATCCTTCCTCTCCAACCCCATCTTATAAAACATCCCCGCCTCTTTAATCATCCTACCCAGTATCACATCATCCAAATTATCAGGCGGTATATCCTTGGGATTCAGGCACACGCCCTCATACTCTCCCGGCTTC
>DODH01000203.1 GCA_003545625.1 Nitrospina sp. | reverse complement strand
CTTAATATCAACCTTGGTTCCCAGCCTGCGCTCGAACTCTTTTTCCAGATCCTTGATAAAAATATTTTTTTTCGAAACCAGAGATACGGGTTTTTTAGACACCGATTGTTTTAATCTGCTTACCCGGCTTTCAATTTGCCTGACCGTAAGGTCCTGTTTGAAAATTTCCTTACGCAGTGCTTCCATTTGTCCGGCATTGTCCAACCCCAGCAAAGCCCGTGCATGACCCATGGATATTTTTCCGGAAATTAAATCTTCCTTGATATTTCGAGAAAGCTTGAGGAGTCGCAAGGTATTGGCCACTGCGGTTCGGCTTTTGCCTACCCTTTTAGCTATCATTTCCTGAGTCAGGGCAAACTCATCGGCAAGGCGGGCATAAGCATCCGCCTCTTCTATGGGATTGAGATCCTGACGATGGATATTTTCTATGATGGCCAGCTCCAAAGCCTGTGCATCGGTCACTTCCCTGATTACGGCGGGGATTTTTTTCAATCCCGCTTTTTTTGAAGCCCGCCAGCGTCTTTCGCCCACCACCAGTTTGTAACCGGCTTCCACTTTTTGCACCACTATCGGTTGCAGAACACCGTTGTCACGAATGGATGTTACCAGTTCTTCAAGTTTGTCATCATCAAAATATTTTCTGGGTTGAAAACGATTGGGGGAGATTTCATCGATCAGCAATTCCGTGTTTTTCGCCGGTCCGTTTTCGTGAGATTCGGGAACTCCCATTTCAAAACCCGGAATTAATGCATTGATGCCTTTACCCAATGCTTTTCGATTCATACCCCAGAGCCTTTTAGTGAAGTTCGTTCATCGAGTTTAGACCGGGAAATAATTTCTTTGGCCAGCTCCACATAAGAATCCGCGCCGCGTGAAAGCCCTGCATAAAGCACAATAGGTTTTCCATGGCTGGGGGCTTCACTCAATCGCACATTTCTTGGGATGATTGTTTTTAGCAGAAAATCGCTGAAATATTTTTGCACCTGGTCCTTTACCTGCGCCGCCAAGAGGGTTCTGCTATCGAACATGGTCAATAAAATACCCTCTACTTTTAAATCCGGGTTGATGGATTTTTTTATCAGCTTTAAAGTTTTCAGCAAATGGCTCAACCCCTGAAGAGCATAGTATTCACATTGCATAGGAATTAAAACTGAGTTGGAAACGGCCAAGGCATTCAGGGTCAAAAGACCTAGTGAAGGGGGACAGTCTATGATTACAAACTCAAACTCCTCACGTACTCCGTTGAGCGCGGACTTTAAAACTTTTTCTCGCGACTCTTTCGATACCAGTTCGATTTCAGCGCCAGTAAGGTCTACCCGGGACGGAATGATTTTGAGCGTTTCAATTTCCGTACAACAAATGACTTCCTCCTGGCTCGCATCCCCCAGCAAAAGCTCATAAATCCCGCGCGAATCGGCCTCGATACCCAGTCCGCTGGAGGCATTGGCCTGGGGATCCATATCAATCAATAACACTTTTTTGCCCGAAAGAGCTAACGAAGCCGAGAGGTTTATTGCTGTGGTGGTTTTCCCCACCCCGCCTTTTTGATTTGCAACGCTTATGATTTTGCCCATAAAGCCCTCAGGAACAGTGCGGCAACTATGCTAAAAGTACCACAAATTCAATTCCCTGCCAATATCTAAATGGGTTATTAATGAATTGTTTCACGTGAAACACCGCTCGGCGCGGGCCCAACTGGCAATAACCCGATCCTGCGAACAAAGAGTTGTCTCGGCCCAATCCAGTTATTCCCTGCTGGGTCCAGCGAGTTATGTTCATTTATTAGCCTTCACGCCCCGGATGGGGTATCAAGCTGGTGCCAGCGGAGGCTCTTCGCTGTTTCACGTGGAACATTTTTCAAAAACCAAAAGATTTGAGACCACCCCATGATAGCTGGTAATAGAAACCTCTTTTTGCAATAAAAACCCTGGATTGCATGTCGTTTGGTTCTCCCCCGGAGGCTTTTTTAGCACAACCCTCCCTCCTGAAGGCAAAAACTCTTCACTCAAACTCAGGCATTCCTGTGCCCCTGATACAGCTCGAAAAACCACAACATCGAATTGGCCTGCCTGATTACCAGATATATCGTCTGCCCTGGCATTAAACACCGTCACCTGCTCCATTTCAAGATCCCGCACCACTGTTTCCAGAAAACTACATCGTTTGCGCTGGCTCTCCACCAAAGCCAGTTGCAATTGCGGAAAAATAATTTTTAATACTATTCCGGGGAAACCAGCACCACTGCCTATGTCCATCACTCGGAAACCGGGTTCGATGGCCCTGCAATACTGGAGGGAATCAAACACATGTTTTTTAAGGATCTCTTCGGGGTCTTTTTCTGCGGTGAGGTTAATTTTCTGGTTCCACTTCAACAAGAGTTGCAGGTATTGCCTGATCTGGGACACAACTCGCGAAGTTTCAATATCCAGGCCCAGCCTGGTGTCCTGCAAAATTTGTAAAATGGTCTCTTGCATGGGGGGTGGGGTTCAGGAGACAAGAACTTTTTTAAATTCCCGGGTAAGGGCAGGAACCACCTTGAGAACATCCCCGACTATACCATAATCAGCAACCGAAAAAATGGGGGCATTGGGGTCCGTGTTGATAGCCACTATACAACGGGACGAAGACATTCCAGCCAAATGTTGTACCGAACCAGAAATCCCGCAGGCAATATAAAGATCCGGGGAAACGGTCCTGCCGGTCTGGCCCACCTGATTGGAATACTCCCTCCAGCCATTATCCACAACGGGCCGACTAGCACCAACTGCCCCTCCGAGGACTTCAGCCAATTCCTCTAGCAGTTTAAAGTTTTCTGGCCCTTGCATCCCCAATCCACCAGAAACCACGATACGGGCTTCGGTGATATCCAGTTGGGAACCCACCTTTTTCACCAACTGCTGGGCCTGACGTGAAAATTCCGGTAACTGGATATCTTCTTTAAAAACCTCTCCCGGCCTTGAAATTGGAGAATCCGCCTCGCGGAAAACATTCGGGCGTAAAGTAAGGATATAGGGCTTTTTGCCTTTGAAACGGACTGTGGAGAGTGCCTTTCCCGCGGATACCGGCCGCACAGCCTCGACATCACCTTCCCCCCATACAGAAAGAGAAATACAATCCGTAGCTACCCCTACTCCTAATTGGGCAGAAAGAACTGCAGACAACTCCTTACCATTATTAGTCGCCGGCAAAAACAAATAATCCACTGAAGATTTTTCAAGTTCCCGCGTTAAAGCGAAGCCATAATTCTCATGAATATAAGTCTTCAGGTCGGGGTGTTGGAGCAAACGGACTTCATCCGCCCCATATTGAATGAAAAGGTCGACCTGCTCATCCGCTTCAAGGCATAAATAAAAAACAACGACCTTGCCTGAAACCTGATCCGCGAGTTTCCGGGCGGCACTTATTACTTCCAAGGAAACGGGTTTGAATCCTTCTTGGTCATGTTCGATCACAACACCCAGGACCTGGCTCACAGAAAACTCCTAAAATAAAAAAGGGGCCGAAAGCCCCGATAATAGCAACAAAATGGCAGCGCGTTGGCCCAAAGGAAACACCCCCTGTCGAATAAATAGCCTGTTTTGGCAGTTT
>DODH01000097.1 GCA_003545625.1 Nitrospina sp. | reverse complement strand
TTTACCCTTTTAGGGCATGAAGGTTTATGAAGAGGATATCACGCAGGGGGAAGCTTGTTATCTCTGTTCATCTGTGTCTATCTGTGGTTGAAAGATTTTTTTACCCGATGCTCTGGAATATGCGTATCAACTTTTCTACCGAGCCGGACTGCAGGGCTTTAAAAATTTTTTCTACCTGCTGGGACAATTCTTTTTCACTTTGGAATTTCAGTTCCAGTTTTAACTCGTTGCTCTCGAATGTTTGCTGAAACTTGAGACGGGTTTTATCATCCAGCTCCATTTCATCGAGAGTGCGAGCGACCTGCTTTCTCATATCGGATAGAACCGGATAACGCCGGTTGGTAAGAACCTGGTGGATTTTGTCATACTGTTGTGGAGGAGTCAGGCCCGATATCCCCAGAATCTTTTTGATATCGTCCTGGGATAAAATATTTCCCGTTGTGGTGTTATCTCTTGTAGCGATTTCATCAAGGAGTTCTAAAAGTTCCCGCCATTTATTAACCCCCGGTTTTAGGGTTGAAAACAGGTTTTCCGCCGCCGTCCTACTTTCTTCGTTCCATTTGTAAAATGTGCTGAAGGTTTTAACCGGAACTCCGGCACGGTGCAGGAGTTTTTTTAATTTGAGGCTCAGTGTTGCAACGGAGGATAAGTCCAGAAATATTTTTTTACTGCGTTCCAGTTCCAGTAAAGGCATATACTCTTCAATAATGGTTTCATCAGAAATTCCAGCATGCTTGAGTTTGTTTAGGATGAGTCCCTTTTCAATATCGCTATAATGCCGTTGCCCGAAATTTTCGTTCAGGTTTATGACCAATCGCGATGCATCATCTATTTCAGGTATGATGAAGGCGGGGATGCTGGTCAAGCCCGATCGGGGGGCCGCCTGGAAACGCTTGTGCCCACTGACTATGGCGTAACGATTCCCGGATGGACAGACGGAAATAGGGTGCCGGATACCGATCACTTTGACCGAGTCGGTTAACTTTTCCGGACAGCCGTCCAGCGAGAAATCCGTCAACCGGTCTTCAGGGTCGATATCTGTTAATGGGATTTCGGAAACATCAGAAAGTTTGATTTTCATGCAATCGATCCAAAAAATATTATGGACCATCACCCTGGGGTTGATTCTTTCCGGTTGTATGGAAAAAATTCCCGAAGGTATGGTTCTGATTCCTTCGGGAGAGTTTACCATTGGAACCAACCAGACGGACGAGGAAAACCACGCGCTTTCTTTGGGGCTCCACAAACCCTGGTTTGCCGATGAATCTCCTGAGCGGCGCATCGACATTGCCGATTTCTACATCGACCGCTACGAGGTTACAAATTTAAAATATTATATTTTTTGCCAGGCCACCGACCACAAACCGCCGCGTTACTGGAAGGGCCAGAGGTTTCCCGAAGGGCAGGATAACCTGCCGGTGATCGAAGTGAATTATTTTGACGCCAGTGACTACGCGAAATGGGCTGGCAAGCGATTGCCCACTGAAACAGAATGGGAAAAAGCCGCAAGGGGTCGAGCCGGATTCATCTACCCCTGGGGAGATGACTTCATGCCCGGTGTGGCGAACTTGGCCCTTTCTCCGAGAAAGAAAAAAGGTCAGGGCCTCAAACCGGTGGGCAGTTTCCCCAAAAGTGCCAGTCCTTATAAGGTTCAGGATATGGTTGGCAACGTCTGGGAATGGGTTTGGGAGTATTATCAACCTTATCCCGGAAACACGTTTAAAACTCCAGACTATGCAAAGAAACAGATCGTGGTGCGTGGGTTGTCGTATATGGGAGTGGGGCATTTCAGTAAAAAGGAATTTTTAAAGGTTGTTTCCCTTAAAGCCCGTGCTTCTTACCGCGAGCATCTCAACCCACTGGCGCGGAAAAAGGATGTGGGTTTCCGATGCGCGAAGGACCGCCCCTCGTTTATGCAAAGGGTTTTCGGAACCAAGCCATCCCAGCCCGAGAAATCCCATTGAATATATGGTCAATTCAAGGTAGGTTGACGTTTTTGAAAGTTTTTTTCACGGTAAGTTGAATGAAGATTTATTATTTCATAATCCTTTTATTTTCTATTCTGTTGTTGCCTGTAAACGGATCAGCCCAGGAGGATCTTCTGGAAATCCTTCGTGATAACGGAACCATTACCCGAAAACAATACGAAAAATTGAAGCGGGAGAAAAAGGCTCCCGTTGGTAAAAAGGTCGAGGAAGGATTTCGGCAAAAATCTTCGGACTTCCAGTTTCGCATTGGAGGCCGCTTGCAACTGGATGCCGCGGTTTATGATGAGGAAGACCGGGATTTGGGAAGCGGGACCAAAGTCCGCCGAGCGCGCCTGTTTTTTGCCGGAAAAGTTTATGAGGATTGGAAATTCAAATCACAGATTGATTTTGCCGACAATGTGGTTTCCGTTAAGGATGCCTACATCGCTTACTCCGGTTTTGAGAAGACGGTTGTCAAGATCGGTAATTTCAAGGAGCCTTTCAGTCTCGAGGAGTTGACCAGTTCCAAGTACATCCCTTTTATGGAAAGAGCGTTGCCGAACACCTTTGTGCCGGGAAGAAATATTGGTGTGGGGGTTTTTACTTATGGGGATCACTGGACTGCGTCCGGCGGAGTCTTTGGGGAAGGACCCGGAGACACCCGAATTGATGGGGAAGGTTATGGCGTGACCGGCCGGTTGACCCTTTCTCCCGTACATGAAAAAACACAGGCGGTTCATCTTGGTGTTGCGGTGGCGTTTCGGGGGGTATCTGATGACTTGCAGAGTGTGAGTTTCAGTTCTAAACCGGAATCGGCGGTGACTTCGATCAGTCTGGTGGATACCGGGGATATTGGTCAGGCACTTTCTTATGTGAACACTGTAGTGGAGGCAGCGGTGGTCTGTGGGCCGTTTTCTGTGCAGGGCGAATATTTTTACTCAACTGTCAGGCGAAAGGCCAATTTTTCCGATGTGGATTTTCAGGGCAGTTATATTTTTGCAAGTTGGTTTTTGACCGGCGAGTCGCGGAATTATAAACATAAGAGCGGAGCGTTCTCGCGCATAAGACCCAATAACAATGCCGGTCAGGGTGGAGTGGGCGCCTGGGAACTGGGCCTTCGATATAGCCAGATTGATTTGAATGACGATGTCATCTTTGGAGGAGAGGAGGAAAACATAACACTTGGCCTCAACTGGTATGTCAATCCTCTGATTCGGTTTATGGCCAATGTGGTTTTGATCGACACCGACCCGAAAGCCGGGAACGAAGAGGTCACCGCATTTCAAATGCGGGCACAAATTGAGTTTTAGCAGGGTGACAGTTTTTTCTACTCAAAAGAGTTTTTCAGTACTCTGTCATAGATGTAATTTGAAAAACGAATGGAATAAAAATGAAATTTGATGAATTTTTAGGAACCCAGGTACTTCTCCTGGATGGAGCCATGGGAACCATGGTGCAAAACCTGACGTTGGAGGATTCCGCATTCGGCGGTCCCGCGTATAAAATGCTGACCGACCTTTTGATCTTTTCCCGTCCGGATGAGCTGGAAGGTATACACCTGAAATATTTGCAGGCGGGGGCCAACCTGATCGAGACCAACACTTTTGGGGCTTCTCCTCTGCGTTTGGCCGAATTCGATTTTAAGGATATTGACCTGGCCGATATCAAAGCCATTCCGAAAGACCTGGACCTTAAGGCATCGGATTATTCTGCCATCACCTGGCACTTGAATGTTGAGGGGTGCCGAATCGCCAGAAGGGCGATAGACCGGTATAAAGCCTCGTCGGACTATGATGGGCGGCCTTTGTTCATTGCCGGTTCCATCGGGCCTTCCAATTATGTTATTTCCAAGACCGAGGCCGATCTCAAAAAAGCCACCTGGGCCCAAATTGTTGACAACAATAAAAAGCAGGTCCTGGGTTTGATCGAAGGCGATGCCGATGTTCTTTTGTTTGAAACGCAACAGGATATTCTGGAGTTGAAGGCTTCACTGATCGGAGCCAACAAAGCTTTCGAGGAATCCGGTAAAAAGCTTCCCATTATCGCCCAGGTCACGGTGGATAATTTTTCCAAAATGCAGATTTTTAATACCGATATTCATGCGGCCTATGTTGCTGTGCAGGGCATGGGAATTTCTGCCTTTGGCATCAACTGCAATACCGGCCCGGAGCTGATGCAAAAAACGGTGGAAAAACTGAGTCGAGTCTGCCGTCACCCCATATCCATCGTGCCCAATGCCGGGCAACCGGTTTCTGAAGATGGCAAAACCTGCTACAAGCTGCAACCTGAAGAAATGGCGGATTATGTCGAACGTTTCGTAACAGAATTCGGGGTCGCCATTGTTGGTGGCTGCTGCGGAACCACTCCGGACCATATTCGTGCCCTGTCTAACCGGTTGAAGGGTGTCGTGCCACAACGGACTTTACCTGCCAGCAAGGTTTATGTTTCGGGTCCGCAGGAAGCGGTGGTCCTGGACAGTTCGGAGGGCTTGGTTCGCATTGGGGAAAGGCTGAACGTAAGGGGCAGTAAAAAGGTACGCGAAGCGGTGGAGAGGGACGATGGAATTCAGATGACCATTTTGGAAGAGGTGGTGCAAGAGCAGGTCAAGGATTTGGGAATCGATATCATTGATGTTTGTATGGACAGCAATGTCGTGGAAACCGAAGTGGTATTGCCCGAAATAATTTATGCATTGACCAGTGACTTTAAGGGCGTCATGTGCCTCGATTCCTTTTCGGTGGAGGCACTCCAGAGCGCTATCGAAACCTATCCGGGAAGGCCGATTATCAATTCCATCAGCCTGGAAGAATATAAAGAGGGGGTGAGCAAGTTGGAGGCGGTGTTGTCTCAAACCGCGGAACATTGTCCCCTTTACATTGCTTTGGTGAACGGGCCAGAAGGGCCGGGCCAGACCGCAGATGAAAAATATGAGTTGGCCGCAGAAATTGTGAAACAGGCTGGAGAAAAATTTAATGTGACACCCGACCAAATTCTTATTGATGTCAATGCCTACCCCATCGGATCGGAATCGGTGGAGGGTCTTAACTTTTGTGCTGAGACTTTAAAATGCCTGCCCCGCATCAAGGCCATTCATCCGGATCTTAAAACCAGCATGGGTGTGGGCAACCTGACCAACGGGCTCGCCGCCAAGCCATATATGCGAAAGGTGCTGACCAGTGTTTTCCTGGACGAAGCTAGAAAGGCCGGGCTGGACTGCGCAATTTTGAATCCGCACCATTATGTTCCACTTGAGAGCCTGCCGGAAAATGATGTGGCCCTGGCCTTGCGGGTCATCCTGGATCGCGACATGGATTCCTTTGAGGAGTTAGAAGAGATTGCGTTGACCAAAAAAACAGGTGTGAAGGTCAAAAAGGTCGAATATCAGGATCTTGTTCTGGAAGAAAGCATTTGCCAGCGGATCAAGGACGGCTTTAAACAAAAAGAGGAAGGAAATATTGAAAAAGATGGTGGTGTTTTTCCTTACACAGACCGCATTGTGGTGGATGTCGCCAAAGCTATCGAAACCCATGCGCCGCTGGATTTTATAAGCGGTCATCTCATGATAGCCATGCGCGAGTTGGGAGATGCTTTTGGCCGGGGAGAAGTGAGCCTGCCGCATCTTTTAAAAAGCGCCGATGTGATGCGCCATGTGATGCTGTTTCTCGAAAGCTTCATGCGTTTTCAGAGCGGGGTCGAACCCGGTGCTGAGATTGACTATAAAGGGGTGGTGGTGATTGGCACCGTTTATCAGGATGTGCATAGTATCGGCAAGGACCTGGCGAAAACCTTGCTGGAAAATTATGGCTACCGGGTGATTGATCTTGGGGTTCAGGTTCCGCTGGACCGGTTCATTGACACAGCCGAGCAGGAAAGCGCCGATGCCATCGGCATGAGCGCCTTGCTGGTACAAACCTCCAATCATATGATAACGGTCGCTCGTATGTTGCTCGACCGAAAATATTCCATTCCCATTCTTATTGGTGGGGCTCCTGTTAATAACCGCCATGCCGGGTATGTGGCGATGCATGGCGGCGAAGATATGGAAGCGATCATGGACAATGTTTTTTACTGCAAAAGTGGAATGGATGGCGTCAACATCATGGGCCAGCTTATGGACTCTGCTAAGCGGTCTGTTTTTCTGAAAGAAAACCGCAAACAGCTTTTGCGCGAATATCAACGGGCAAAGGGAATTCAGGCGGAAAAAGATAAACTTTTACAGACCCTGCCGCGAAGAAAAGTCTCTTTCAGGCATCATGAAGTTCCTTCGGAAGGATATGGAATTCACAAGGTCGAGTTCAAACTGCATAAGCTTGCAGCAAGCATGGATAAGAAAAGTTTGTATTCGTTAAATTGGAAGTTCGGTAAAAAATCATCCTGGGTTTTAAAGGGCGTGACCTTGCAACAACTTCAGGATTTACAAAAAACCTGGATTGAAAAAGCGGAACAGAACGGATGGATCGTTCCTAAAGCACGGTTTGCGCTTTTCCCGGCGCAATCGGATGGCGATGAAGTCATTATTTGCGATCCGCAAAACCGGGAAAAAGAGTTAGCTCGAATCCGGTTCGATGTCTGCATCGGAAAGGGGAGGAAGGATATCTTTTCGGTGGGGCAGTATTTCCATACCAAAGCCTCTGGACAGTGGGATGTGATTGGATTGCAGATTACCACCGCTGGAAACAAGGTCGAAGCGGGTGTTGAAGGGTTCAAGGCGCAGAATGACAGCGAGTCGGCGTTATACCTGCAGGGGTTGAGCGACCGAGTGGCTGAGGACCTTGCGGAATACATCCATCAACTGCTTCGCCACGGAAGTGGAACGAAAAAAGATTATCGGGGCCAGCGTTATAGTCCAGGTTATCCAGCAATAACGGATTTGTCTTACAATCGTCTTATCTGGGAACTTCTCGAAGCGGAGGATATTGGAGTGACCCTGACATCAGCAAATGAGTTTTACCCACCCAGTACGACTGCGGCGGCGGTCTGTTTTCATAAAGATGCCAGCTACAACTAGCCGCCGGTCTCAAGCGGCCGGTGGCAAATTGCAATAGCTTTTTGAACCGAGATAACTCTTTGCTCGCGGACGTTATATTTGAACTTAGCTCTTACCCT
>DODH01000119.1:2506-2701 GCA_003545625.1 Nitrospina sp. | reverse complement strand
TCAAACCAGTCCGCCACCCATTCATGGACATTTCCTGCCATATCGTGGAGGCCAAACGGATTGGCTGGGAACGAACCTATCGGAGATGTGTTGGGAAACCCATCGGATAAATTTTTAGCTCGAATGTTCAAACCACATTTGCTGTCACAAAAATTAGATTTGGAAGCATCGAATTCGTTGCCCCAGTAATATTCC
>DODH01000119.1:0-2153 GCA_003545625.1 Nitrospina sp. | reverse complement strand
ATTCCCATTCTGCCTCTGTTGGCAGACGTTTGCCGGATTTTTTGCAGTGTTCGTCTGCTTCGTGCCAGGTGACCATTTCAGCCGGCCGATCAGCACCCTTAAACCGTGAAGGATTATGTCCCATCGCCGCCTGAAAATCGCTTTGACTTACCTCGAATTTATCCATTTTGAATGGTTTCAAGCAGACTTCATGCACCGGTCTTTCGGTCAGGTCACCATTTACACTCCCCATTTTGAAACAACCCCCTTTGAGCGCCATCATCTCTACCGTACCTTTGGTTCCGGCCATGCTGATTAATTGATTTTCAACTTTGGCGTGCAGATCCTGCACATAGGCATAGATTCTGGTAGGAACCCCCTTGTACTTAACTTTGGCATCCTTGTGCGGGATGAGGAGCATTTTGCCTGTCTTCATGTTGAACAGGCGATAATGCGGTATGGGTTTTTTGGTTTCCCCATCCATATAATTTCTCATATTGTTTCTACCGCTGTCAGGGGTGACGACTCTTTCATCAACAATTTCCGCCTCGAACGGTTCGGGGTCCCCCTCTACTGTAACCATGACCGTATTCCGCTTGATCACTTCCATGGCCAAAATACCGTCCACCAGTTGTTTGGTTTCTTTGTATTTTTTCAACTTAAACCTGACTTCGGCCAGGGAACGCATGACCCGCCAGTTTCCCGGGTCCATTTTGAGAGCCATGGCGTAATGCTTTTCAGCTTCCCGGATTTCTCCCTGGGCTAATTTTGCGTCTCCCTCAAGCGTTTCATCTACCACGCTCGTGAACCCCGCAACCGGGAACAAAAAAATGCTAAAGATAAAAATAAACAAAGTATTTTTATAAAATGTAAAAGGAATACCCATCTTCACCCAGCTCCTGTCGTGGAAAAGTTAATTCGGATCAGCGGGTATTATAGCAGTGGGAGAGAATGAGGCAAGAACTCCTTGAGCCGAGAGCATCGTTGCTCGCAGTAAAAAGCCATTGCCAACTGGCCCCACGCCTAGTGGGATTTTTTCTGCTTAGGAGGAGGTTTTTTACCGCTTTCCTGCTTTTCGTCCCGGACTTTGGCGTCCTGTTCCGATTTTTGTTTTTTGAGGTCTCCCCAGCCTGAGTCCACCTTTTTCTTTTTATTATGCTGGTCTCTTCTGGGGAAATAATCAATCTCGTCAATCATAGTTATTTAGGCGTTTTAAAGAGCATGGATTTAATCTGCTCGACCACAGGCCCTGTCAACCCTAACGGCAGAGCCCGATTAAAATGATACCTGCTTTTTTGCTCCCGGTTGAGGGAATGATAGGTCATCGCCAGATTAAGATGACCCGGCCCATAATTGGGATTTATTTGCACCGCATAATTGAGCAGTTGTATCGCCTCCTCACGTTTGCCCTGGGTCGCCTGAACCTGGGCAAGAGAATCGTAAGCCTGAAAGTTCAACGGCCAAGCACGAATAGCAGAACGCAACATTTTTTCCGCGTCCTTGGTTTTGCCCAGCCTTTTTAAATTATTTCCCAATAAAGTCAGGGTTGGGCTGTCGATCGGATTATAAAGCAAAACCTTGCGAAAATAACGGTTGGCTTCATCGATTCTACCCTGGGCCTGCCAGGTCTGGCCGATCATAAAATAAGGTTTCCAGGCCTTGGGAGCCATTTCCGCGGCTTGGATGTAATCGGCCTTAGCTTCCTCAATTTTCCCGTTCCTTAAATGCGTCTCGCCATTTTTAACCGCTTCCTGATATTTTATCCGGGCACTGATTTCGGACGGTGTTTTCGTAGGCGCGGAAACCACAACGATGGCTAGTAATAGAATACTGATAACCACAGTCTTGAACAGCATGAACTTTGGATCACGAACCATTACTTGAAGCCGGGAAGCACCCCCCACCCACTTCAGGAAAGCCAATACACCGACCAGTGCCGCCAATTGGAACAGCGGGAACACTAAAAGGAACAGGCCATCAAGATAGTCCCATGATTGCGGATGGGAAAGCATATTAAAAAAATTGCTCGAGCGCAGTAACAGGTCGGGACGGTTGAATATCAGTTCCGCAGATGACCCCAAAGCTTTTAACGTAAACTCCGGGTGGTTATAAGGTAAGGTAATTTTATATTGAATGAGCATACAATACTGCGCCAACACCGCTGACAAGCACCC
>DODH01000173.1 GCA_003545625.1 Nitrospina sp. | reverse complement strand
GTTGTTTTGCGCGTCTATCGATTGGGGATTGATGGCGGTAGATAATCCAAGATAAAACACGGCTCTTTCTGGATTCTGATTCTGATAATAAACCATTCCGACATTTGAAAAATAAGCGCCCAGAGTTTGCCGGGTATCCAGATTTTTCATGAAATAAGGATTTTTACCTCCCGTTAAAGTCCCAAATCGTTGCAGGTAGAAGCTATCTGGATAGGAAACTCCTTGCTCCGTGGTTTCGACATTTACCTTTACTGCTTCTAGCTCATAGCGGACAAAAAAATGGTTTGGAAGTGCGACACCATAAAAGGGAAGCCCGAGTTTCTGCCCAAGAATCAAATATAAAAGGGACAGGTTCATGCAATAACCTTTGTGGGTGTTCAACAGGCCATGAAGAAAAAGTTCCTCGGGGTTAATGGGAACGCCTTTTTCGTCCACCTGGTCGGTGTAACGATAGCCTCCCTCCTCATGAATGACGGTTCGTATTGTTCGGATTATGTCTTCGGGCCTATTCATTCCGCTTAACTTTTGTCTGGCTGAATGTATAAGTTTTTGGATTTCTTCTTTCAATGGAGCCAAATCCAGGGAAGGTTTCCAGTGCTTTGAAACCATTAAGAGGGTTTCCAATAGGTCGGTGTTATCGCCCTTTTGGATTTCCAGAAGCTGTGTTTCTATATTCCCCGCAAACAGGGGATTGCTAGAAGCGATTATCGGTTGTAAGATGTAAGTGAGTAGGAAAATAAGAACAGGAATGTCTATAAATCTCTTGGGTCGCATAAAAAACCAGAAGCATTTAAAGTTTTACCAACCATTATACCAGAAGACGAATTTGGAGTGCTAAAGAAACGGAATCAGCGATTTTCTTTTTTAGGAATAAATAAATGAAAATTCTAGTGGCAGAAGACGATCTGGATAATGCCCGGCTACTCGAAAGCATACTCAAAAAAAACGCTCATACTGTTGAAGTGGTGGGTGATGGTGAAGAAGCCCTCAAGAGGTTGAGAGGGGGGCGGTTCGATGCTCTCCTGACCGATTGGATGATGCCGGAAATGGATGGAGTGACTCTTATTCAGAGAGTCAGGGCTGAAGTTGAAACAACCCCGTTTATTCTGATGGTTACTGCTGTCGGGGATGATGACTCGCGTCAGCAGATACTTCAGGCTGGTGCCGATGAATTTTTAATCAAGCCCTACCAGTCCGAAGATGTGGTTCGGGCTTTATCCGATGGTTTCGCCCGGTTCACACAACCCGAGCCAGAAGTCAGCGTGATAAAACCGGTTCGAGTTAATGGCCTTCCACCTTTTGTTGGAGTTGTGATCACTGCTGGCACGTGAAGTCCGCTAAATATTTCTAAGCTCTATGATTTCATCAGCAAGGATTGCCCGGCTTCTTATTTCGTTGTTCAACATGGTCCTGAATGGATGACGGAGCTCCTCGCCCACCAGATTCGACTGGAAACCGGCTTCCCGTGTCATATTGCATCACAAAATCTACAACCGGAAGTGGGTCATATTTATGCTGCCCCCAGCGATTACCACTTGGTGATCAATCCTCCTCCCGTATCACTTGGGTTAAACCAGAGACCAAAGTTAAATTTTATGCGGCCTTCGGCGGATGCCCTGTTTGAAAGCGCGGGGAAGGTATTTGGGGAGTTTTGCGTTGCTGTTATTTTATCCGGAATGGGTCGTGATGGAGCTCGGGGCGCGGGAACCATTAAGGCAGGGGGAGGGGCGGTCTTTGTAGAAAGTCCCGGAAAAACTTCAGTGCCTTCCATGCCGCAAACGGCTTTAGACTCCAGGGTGGTGAGTGCCTCCCTGCCCCTTGGCATGATTGGGGAAGCAATAAACCATCAAGTGACCCTATCGAACAAAAAACTTTCGCACCGTAAGAGGGAAGAATAGGGCGGTTTATTCTTTTCTAACCATCCATCCTTCAAGAAGAAACATTCCCGCAACCATTAAAAGAAAAGGGGTGGCCAGAGGTATGCCATCCGAGGTTTGAGGCGCGGTTGTTTGAGAATGAGGCTCCTGAATTTCTATTTTCATTCCCGCAAGAAAACTCTCGATTTTTTTTTGGGATATCTTCCCCGGTTCTGATTCCTGAACGTCAATATTAACAGTGAAAGTCCCCGCTGGTTCCGCTCCATCAGGAATTTTTTCCAGTGTCTTCGAACTTGTTTCACTGGAAGGTAAAAAGAAAAGATGGTAGATCCCCGGTTGAAAGGTGTTGCTAAAGACTTCGTTTTCCAAAATGTGTAAGGTCCCATCTGGCGCGTGCACTATCCAATTGCTATCCGAGCCCGATGTGCTTTTGCGAAAGGGTTCTCCCACCAGCAAACTCTGCCGGAAAACACTATCCAGTCCCCTGGCAGAATACTGAGTCCAGCGCTGAATCCAGGGTAAAAAGGTCGGTTGAATCGGGAAATCGTTCCAATCTCTATCCAGCGAACTCAAAAATAGTACAATAATACCTTTTCCTACATTCGATTCGATCACCGCGGGATTCTGGTTTGAAAACCAGGTCCCTACTTTGAATATTCTATCTTCCCTTGCTTGGATGGTATACATGGAATAAAAATTGATTTCCCGCATCTCCGCAAGCTCTTTGGGAGAGAAGACCTTCATTACCGGGTGTGTGTTGTTTTTTAACAATAGATGCAAGGCCCCTTCCTTGACATGATATTGAGAGTCGAGTTTGATGGGTAAGAGGTTTCCTAAATGTTCGTTGAAATATTTTGGGTTTACCTGATCCCCCATTCCAAACAACAGGGCACCGCCATTTAAAACAAATTTTTCAAGCTCCAGTTCATAGCCTGGGGAAAGTTCACGTACGTTCGCCAGGATGACAACTGAAAAATCGGACAGGTTTCGCAATGGAAGTTCAGCAAGTGTGGAAATGGTAGGGTCGATATGCGACAAGGATACCGAAAAAGGATTCAGGGCCCGCTCAAGATAAAAGGATTCGCTTTGATGCGAAATGGTCTCTGGATCCCCATCGACCACCATGACCTTGATGTTCTGGCTGGGATGAAAAGAAAAATATCGGGAATTGTCTGTCGTTAGCGCGTCGTCCGAGATCTGCACTTTCCCATTAAGAGGTTGGTTTCTTCTTAAAGGATAAGAAAATTCATGGGCAAGGGTTTGCCCAGGCGGAATATCGAGGAGTTCTTCCTTCACGATCTTTCCTTCGAGAAAAAGGGAGAGTGGCTTTCTGCTCAAGGTGTTGGAAAAATTTCTGACCTCCGCTTTTACTCTTAGCAAACGACTTCGGGTGAGAAACTCCTGAGATATCTGGATACTTTTGACCATTCCCTTATTGTCACCAGACTGCAGGCTTGAAAAATTCACCACCTTAACCGGATAGGGTGCGGTGATTTTTGAAAACGCTTCTTCCTTCCAGCCATTTTTGTCGAGGTCGGTAAGCAAGAAAATTTGCTTTTTTTTCTGTTTCGCAGAATCAAGCAGGTTGATGGCCTGGTCCATAGCATCTCCGATTCGGGTTGTGCGGAAGGAGACAGACTGCGCTTTCAGTGTTTTTTCAAAAATAGTTTTATCTGAGGTCCAGTCCTGTTCGATGCGTGCCGGAGAAGATGCGAGGACCAGGCTATACTCGCTTTTTTCGGGGGCCTGCTTGGTCCCTTCAAAAACGAATTCCAGCGCATGGTCAAAAAGCGTTCTCTTACCGGCCTGCACTCCCATGCTGTAGGAGTCGTCCAGAACAAACACGATGGAAGCGGGACGAAGAAATGCCTCCGATTGCCTGAAAGAAAAAAAAGGATCTGCCAGGGCAAGGCTAAACAGAGTGATGGCAAGGCAACGAGCCAAAAGCAATAACAATCTGTTGGGTCGGGACTTTCGGGTCGAGCGTTTTTGCGACTGTATAAGCAGATAGACTGCTGAAAACCGGATATGCTTTTGTTGCCTCCGGGTTAAAAGATGGATCAGGACAGGAACGGCAATCCCGAGCAGGCCATACAAAAACAGTGGAGAGGAAAAATTAAGGCTCATAATTTGATGAGACTTTTACGCTTGAGTAAATAGTAACTCAAGGCCTGATCCAGAGGCTCGGAGGTGTCCAGAAAAACATAATCCACCCCTAGTCCGTTGCAGTCTTTTTTGAATGAATTTAGATGATTCTGAATCGTCTTCTGGTATTCCTCGCGAATGTCTTTTGGATCGAGCCCCACGGCGGGATCATCTTCCAGCGACTCAAAAACTATATCTCCTTCAAAGGGCAGGTGAATTTCATCAGGATGCAAAACGTGGAATAAAATGACCTCTAGCCCCCTGGAGCAAAGGAGTTTTAAACTTTTCTGTAGGTCCTGGTTCTGGACAAAAAAATCCGAGACCAGGATGAGCAT
>DODH01000231.1 GCA_003545625.1 Nitrospina sp. | reverse complement strand
GACTGCTTATGGCAATGGTGAATGTGTAAAGGTTATTCGTATTTTGGTGTGATGATTACTGGCGGGAGAAAAGGACAGGATTAAAATCGGTCAATCTTAAAACATAGGTCTGAACAATATGGTCTCCTTGCTTAAAGGTCTGGTCAATGCGATGAATCCACCAGACACCTTTTATCTTTTTATAGGTGTAGTTTGTGACTTCATTATATTTTTGCCCCTTCATTTCGAAACGTGTACGGCTTTCAATGATCGCGGGCTTTCCATCCAGCTTTAAATAGCGGAATTCTCCCTCCACATTTTGTGGAGAATGAGATTGTTGGAATCGCAATTTTCTGATGACCCATTCCCTGGTGTCGACCAGAAGTTTATAGTTTTGCTCGGAGGCCGTTTTAGAAGTTAGCCTAACCATAAGCTTAGCCCCTTCCATTGCATGAACCCGGCCATCAAAGTCAGAAAACTTTTGCTCTAATGTCAACGGAATGATCGACTCACGGTAAGCCCTGATCTGCTGACTTAATTCCTGAGCCCGGTCTCCAGAAATATGCTCCTGTCCTTTAGCCAGCTCAAAATTACCCAGCTTACTAAAGGAATCAGCCTGCCAGGAAAAAATAAAATCCGGGTTGCGCAGAAATTTTCCGGAGCCGGAAGCCACATCCAACTGGTCCCACTCAATCCGGGCAGAAAAACTTTTTAATCCCTGTTTCTGAGGGTAATAATAGGTTTGATCAAGTTTGGAAAGGACAGAATTGAAGGACTGGCCCCAAGCGGGGTTTATAACCAGAAAAACAAGGAACCATGCCGAAGCAAAATGATAAGGGATTCTTAACCGTGGCATACTGTCAATGGTGGGACTAATTGTCTTGCATGGAAATACGATCTACCTGTAAATCATCATTTGAGCCATTGCGTTTCAAGGACAGAAGCAAACTGTGCGAATCTGCACTGTCCCAGGTTCTGGCACCAGAAGCATAGCCTCGGATTTTACCTTCACCGTCTATCAAGTAGCTGGTGGGGAGGCCCATGACATGATATTGCTTTCTGATTTTCTGGTCTTGATCCAGTAGCACCGGGAAAGTTAAATTTTTATCATTCACATATTCTTGGATCCGGTCCTCGTTCCATCGGTCAATAGAAATGGCAACTACCTCCACTCCATCAGCCCGAAGGGCCGAGTAAAGGTTTTGCATGGAAGCCATTTCTTCTATACATGCACCACACCAAGTGGCCCAGAAATTCAGCAAAACGACTTTTCCTTTAAAGTCAGAAAGCTTGACCCGCTGACCCTTTAGATTCTTTGCCACAAAATCAGGTGCCGGTTGGGAAGTTTTCGGTGGCACCACACCCATCTTTCGGAAGGAATCGTGTTCCGCAAAACCTGTTGCAGGAACCAGCATAAGCGCCATCACCAAAACCAGCCCAATTGATTTGTTTATTGAGTTCATAATAGTTTCCTCATCTTGCGTTCCTATGCAGATAATCCTGAACCAGTTTTTTTTCCTGTGCTGGGAAATCGATTCCTTTTTCCTGCATAAAACTATCCATCAAAACCAAAAGATGGTCCCATTGTTCTGGTGTATGCCGCTTGGGCCCCGGCAATCCATGGCATTCGGTACACCGTTCCTTGAACAGCCTGGCACCGGGGCTTTCCGGTTCGGGAATCGTTTGCGTCCCGGCGCAAGCCATTAGGAACAGGGACATCAAAATCACCAGCAACTCTTTAATGCTAAAAAACATTTCTAAAACCCAAGCTCCTTGGGCGGTTTAAATCCAACAAAACGCCGACTCTTTTTCGTTGGAACCTCCATATAATAAGTGAATTGCATCATCCAGTTATCCCTCAGTTGCGGCCCGTCGAGATCCTGATAAATCGGCAGTGTCACGGTCACTTCCATCACATGCAAGGGGATGGGCTGGAACTGAACTCCCAAAGAAAGAGCGACTTTATGCCCTCCGTAATTATGGGGATCGAACAAGGGACTTAAAAACTGATTTGATGGATTGAAACCAGCATGACCCTCTCCATTTACCCTGCCTTCATAAGGCTCCCTGCTGAAATGCCCTTCTAACCAGCCGTTCAACTGGGTATGAATCACCCAATTGTCATGGACCTGTCTCATGGCATAAAAATCGTAACGAAATTCCTGACCCCGGTGATAGCCCTGTTCA
The DNA here is from genome assembly GCA_003545625.1 of Nitrospina sp. The sequence continues at coordinate 1,540 of DODH01000231.1, read as the reverse complement.
TTGTCATAAACATGCGCTTCCAACTGGGTGTTGAACCCCCACCAGAAAGGATCACGCGAACCCTGATAGGTCAAACCAATTATGGGGTCCACCGTACCACTGCCCAATTGCATCTTGAATGGGAGGATGGTGCCGTTCTGATTGGCCACCGTGTTATTGGTAAATTTCTTATGAATATCCCCGGTGGGCAAAGACAAGCCAAACAAAACCGCCGCCTGTTTCGTGGGGACCAGATTATCGTTTGCATACAAACGATATTTTCCCAGTAACGTGATATCCCCAATTCCGCTGGACGTCATGGTAAAGTTTGAGCCCTGGGCGGGGTTAATTTGCATCTGCATTTCATTAATGGTGTAGTTGGTCATCGCCATCAATGCTAAATTGTCCGAGAACGAGTAAGCCCCACCAATCATGGTCATATACTGTTGCATGGCACGGGGAACTGCAGGAAAAACCCCTGCAGTGTTGGGGGCGCCCGTAATCGTTGTACTCAAAATGTCACGGGTGCCATCCCGAAGCGGCCCCATTTCCATAAACATTTCGCTGATCTTGAAACGGAACTCTTTAGGTTCAGGAATGCCTCCGCCGAAGATATTTAGCGGCATATTTCCCCCGCAATGAGCACAACACAGTCCCACATAAGTCTGGGCTAAAGACGCCCAAACCAACATGACTATATTTAGAATCAATATAAAAAATTTTCTTCTGAACATGAACACGCCTCAAAGAAAGAAGAATTTGAAAAAATGGGTAAATTACGAAAAAGGAGCGACAGGGGAAACAGCGAAATGGAATCCATGCTCAGAGAGCGCAATCCAGCTACAACTAAACCTGTCGAAAATGTTCAGGCAAGCTGGGGAGGGTGATCGATCAATCGGGGAACGTTTTGGTTTATAAAACTAACGAGCAGGTCTATCTTCGATAAAAATTGAGACTGCGATAGAACAAAATACGTTTCGATTTTAAATAAATCATTAGCGAAGGAAACACTGGAATTACCCCCTGAACCCGATGAGGACGGACAATCAGGACGGAAAGTTGCCTGACTGTCATTTTTTTCACCTTGTTTCTGATGGGGGCAATCGGTGTTTTGAAAATGCCGATGCATATTCAAAATACAATGCAGGGGCTTCTCCATATTGATTTTTTCAAAAGGGGAAACTATGTCAGTCTTTCCATGGTGATGATGCTTCAGAGAGGAACCCGCCTGTGCCACGGAAGCCAAGGAAAAGACCATACAGACGAGAAGCAAAATCTGGAAAAACCTAATTTTAAGTCGATTTTTCATTAAATTTCACAACAAACCTAAATCGCAAGTAAGCTCTATTGACGATAAGCTATTCAAGCATTTTTGGGTTTAAAATTCAACTATATTTCAAAGGGATTGAAGGAAGTGGAAGCAATTCTGTGGGCCAAAAAAGGGCCACTCACCAGCAAATAATGGCAGTTAGGTGAGAGGGTTTGAGCCCCCGATCCCCTACTCCCAAAACGGATATCTGAAAAGGTGGCAATACCCTTAAACAATGGAGACTATTCTTCC
>DODH01000202.1:19401-22081 GCA_003545625.1 Nitrospina sp. | reverse complement strand
AAGGACCCAACATCCATTCTTCAATATCTAAATCAATGGCGGGAGAATCAACCAGCGGCATGGGTGGGCTCATCGTTGATAACGTCAATTAAATGATTGATCATGTTGCGCATTTTTTTAGAGGGGTTTTTCCTTAGGGCCTCGTCAAGCAAAAAAACAGCACGACTTTTTTCCCCCTGACGGTTATGAATGACTCCCATCATGAAATAAGAAATAAATCTTTTATCGCCCTGGGCATAATCATCCAGAATTATTTGGAAATGCTTCATAGCTTTGGGATAATTTTTTAACCGAAAATACGCGGATCCCATACCAAACTGGATATTGTCCTGCAAAAATAAAGGAGGCTTTTGTTTGGTAAGTTTGAAAAACAATTGCAGGCTTTTCTTGAATTGCCCATTGCGAAAGCTTTTCATGGCTGAATTATAGTCAGAGATTGAAAAAAATATGGGAGGTTTAGTTGCCATTATTTTTTTTAACCTTGCTTCCGCATTTAAAAACCCTGCTTTTGACATTTCGAGATCCTTCTCCATCCTCTTTTTCCGTTCTTGCTCCGATTCAATGCGCCGGTTATAGGTAGAATCCATCTCGTTAATTTTAGGATCAATTTGGAGCATGGATTTAAACATGGCGAGTTCCTGACGGGACAAGGTCGCATGGTTTACAAAAAGAATCTCAATTTCCGAGGTCAGGACGTCAAGCCGCAATTGGTTGGCCCTTCTTGCAGACAAAGTTGTTTCATCAGGCGGTTGCCAGGAATGCATTTCCGCTGGATTTACGGGCCAATGGGTCCTTTCTTCCGGCAGATAGCTACTGCAAGCAGCCAAAATGCCGACTATCACAAAAATGAAAATATTTTTCTCTGCACTTTTCATCGCTCAGCGTTATATAATAATTTATATTTAATCCGGCTACAGTTTATCTAATTACCCCTTATTTTTCAACTTATTAGAGAAATGAAAAACTACTATTCCGTTCTAGGGCTCAATAAAGGAGCTTCTGACGAAGATATTAAAAAGGCTTATCGCAAATTGGCCATGCAATACCATCCCGATCGAAATGCTGATGATAGCAAGGCGGAGGAAAAGTTCAAAGAGGTCAGCGAAGCATACGCAGTTCTTAGCGACAAAAAGAAACGAGGCCAGTACGATCAGTTTGGTTCTGAAGGATTCCGCCAAAAGTTTTCCCAGGAAGATATTTTTCGCGATTTTGATATCAATGAAATTCTTAGGGGCTTTGGTTTTAGAGGTGGTGGAGGAAATCCCTTTCACAGCCAGGGAAGTCCTTTCGGTGGAGGTGGGTTTGGCAATCCATTTTCTCAAGGGAGGCCTTCTCAACGCCAAGCCCCAATTCCTCCATTGAAAAAAGAGCTCTCTGTTAATTTTGAGGAAGCCGCATTGGGCAGTCAGCGCACTCTCTCCATTTCCAGAAATGGAGTTCTTGAGGAAATAAATGTAAAAATACCCTCCGGGATTACCCATGGAAAAGTTCTTCGCTTACAGGGTAAGGGCCAAATGTCTCTTACAGGAAACCGTCGTGGTGATCTCCATCTTTTAATAAACGTACTTCCACATCCTCTTTTCCGACGGGAAGGCCGGGATGTAGTGGTGGAGGCAAAAATAAAATTAACCCAAGCACTTTTGGGAACATCGATAGAGGTTGAAACTTTAAACGGCATCAAGTCCGTCAAGGTTCCTCCTGGAACCCAGAATAATAGTAAACTGCGATTGAAAGGGGTAGGAATTAAATTGCCATCAGGAGCTCGTGGCGACCAACTGGTCCGGATAATTGTCAATATTCCCAATAATTTAACGGAAGAGCAAATTCCGCATATTCAGTTTTTGCGGGATACGGGTATTTGACCTGTATAAAAATATCTGCTTTTCTTTAGGAAAGGCGAATCCAATGAAGGATGTTAAGCATCCTTTTAATATTGTTATTTTATGGAGTTGTTTGTGGCACGTGTTTACTTTAAAACAGATGATGTAACCCATGAAGTGGAGGATGGGACTCCCCTTATAGATTTCTGTGATGAGGTTGAGGTTTCATTGTCCTTTGGTTGCACAGAAGGAACCTGCGGTGTTTGCGAAGTCACTGTGCTGGAAGGAAGGGAAAACATATCCCGAATTACAGAAGAGGAAAGGGATTATTTGTTGCCCGAAGACTTGGAAGAAGGCATGCGTCTGGGTTGTCAGGTTAAAATTCGTAAAGGTGACGTGATTTTAAGTTGGAAAAAAGTTAAGGCAAAATAACAAGACCCCTACAAACCACTGTCTTTGATTTCGTCCTCAACTCTTTTTATCATCCATTCCTTGATTACCTCGGCCAGCTTATCAATAGCCTCGTTATCTTGAATTCCCGAACAGATCTGGCTAGCCACTTCTGCATTGCTTAAAGCATCAGTGAAATCTCCTGATTTCTGGCATGTTATGGATAGGTTCCACATGGCTTTTGCTTCCATAAACCTATATGCATTCCTTTTTCCAAGGGTGCGGGCATGTCGAAAACAGATTTGGGATTTCTCATAGCCACCTATTTCCATATAGGCGTTTCCAAGGTTTTCCAATAAAGAATACTCTACGGGAAGGACCGCAAACTTTCTTACCTTAGGTAGGCCGCGCTCGTACTTTTCAATAGCCTTGGTATAATCCTTCAAGGTTTTATGATAATCCCCCATTTT
>DODH01000202.1:12649-19028 GCA_003545625.1 Nitrospina sp. | reverse complement strand
TATCCAGACATTCAAATGCTTTTTTAGGTTTGCCGGTTAGCATATAGGTCGCGGATAAATTTCCTAAAATATCTATCTCCTTTGTCTTGAGATTGCCTTGGTGGGCCAGGGTTTTACCTTATTTTAAATAGGGCATCGCAGATTGATATTTTTTGACTGTGTTGCATAAACGCCCCAGGTCATTTAGAACCTGAGCCTGAAACACTTTGTTGCCTAATTTCTGCGCCTTTTCTAATGCCAGTTTAAAGTTCAGTTCCCCTCGTTCATATTCATTTCCCTGGAAGCAAGCTTGTGCCAGTAAGTTCAATATTTCCATTTCTTTACTGGCTTTTCCTTCCAAACGAACAAACTCAAGAACTTTGGCGAAACACTCAATGGCTCTTTCAAAATTCCCGGTGCGGAGGCAACATTGACCTAGCAAATCCAGTGAATGTTTTTCATCCCCCACGTGACCCAGCTTGTTAGATAGACTTTGAGCCTCTTCAAGATATTCGATGGCTTTGTCATAAATGCCCAATGAGTGTAATTGCATCCCAAGGGATAAGAGGTTATTTTTTTCGGACTCAACATTCTCCGATTCCCGGGAAGCAGTCAGAGCAGACTCATTCCATTCGATACATTCATCGGTGGGGTGCCTCATGGGCATTAAAATTCGAGCCTCTTTACAAAAATCACCACAAAGTTTGGCGATTTTTGCGTCTTCTGTATTTTTTAAGGCAGACCATTTTTGTCCTGCTTGAATATTAAACCAATCCAGATCAAATAGATTAAGGGCGCTCTCCAAGGCATCTTCATCGCTTTCATACAGGTCATTGGCATCTTTCAGGGTATCGAAATAATAAAAAGCCAGGTTTCGATGGGTGAGGATTTTTTCTGGCGGCCTGACTTCAGCCTTAATGAGTTTATGAATCAATTGGTGGAAATAATACCTTTTGTTGATAGAGTCGCGCTCCACCAGCCCGAGAAACACCAGCCGTCCAAGATGCTCGCCATCCCTGTCTCCGCATATATTCGCCACGGCTTTTTCATCAAAGGAGCTGGAAAACAATGCCAGTTTTCGGAAGACAGTAGCGGCCTCCTTTCTCATGTCCCTGAAAACGATGTTGAAAATCGGCTCAATATTTCTATCTATGACTTCCTTTTTATCTTTCTCTTTCTCTAGTTCAATATCGCCCTCTGGCTTCATAAGCTGTCTTTCTTCGCGAAGGTCACGGATCAACGTATCCACCGACAAATAGGGGTTAGCTTTTAAAGTAAGAACCTGCAAGAGATATTGCCAGCGGAGAATATCCGCACAAGTCAATGATCTCAGATGCCCAACGCTTTGTGTGGGGGGCAATGATTAATATCGAAAAGATTATCTAGCTTGACTTGCCCTCTGGAATTCAGTATCATTAGTCTAATATAACTCTTTAAAATAGTCCTGTGAGGCTATCAAGGGGGAAATTGGTGTTTGGTGTAAGCGATATTTTGTTACCTCCTGTCTAGGCTTGGTTTTGCCTTGAGGAGGTTTTTTTTTGCCTGGTTCAATTTATGAGTTCAACACTTCTAAATTCAAAAGATATTTCCCGTGCAGTCAGACGCATATCCCATGAAATCCTGGAACGTAATCATGGTGCCGGGAATATAGCCCTAGTGGGAATTCGAACCCGTGGTGTAGTGATATCCCAAAGGTTGAGAGAGAAAATAAAGGAAATAGAGAATGTGACGGTAGACCATGGAGTGCTGGATATCACGCTTTACAGAGATGATCTGGCAGATGGGATTCATAAACCGGAATTAAAAAAAACGGAGATACCCTTCGCCTTGGAAGGCAAGCACATTATTCTCTGTGATGACGTTTTGTTTACCGGGAGAACCATTCGTGCGGCTATTGATGCACTCATGGATTTCGGACGCCCCTCATCCGTCCAATTGGCCGTGTTGATCGATCGAGGCCATCGTGAATTGCCTATCAGGCCTGATTATGTGGGCAAAAATATTCCCACGGCCAAATCCAAACGTGTTCAAGTTTTATTAACCGAGGAAGATGGTGAAGACAGAGTGATTATTAAGGAGCAATCCAACTGATGGCACTGTCCACAAAAAATATTTTAGGAACGAAGGAATTAACAAAAGACGATATCCAGCAAATTCTGGATACTGCGGATTCCTTTAAAGAAATTTCTACGCGAGCCATTAAAAAGGTCCCTGCCCTTAGAGGCAAAACAATCATTAATCTGTTTTTTGAGCCCAGCACTCGCACAAGGGCTTCATTTGAGATTGCCGGAAAGCGTTTGAGTGCTGATGTGATAAATATATCCGGTTCTACGAGCAGCACTGTAAAAGGGGAAAATTTAATAGATACGGCGCGGAATTTGGAAGCGATGAGTCCAGATATAATGGTGATTCGGCATCATTGTTCCGGAGCGGCCGAACTCCTGTCTCAATTTGTGGACAGTCCGATCATCAACGCAGGAGATGGGTCGCATGAACATCCCAGCCAGGCATTGCTGGACCTGCTCACCATTCGCAGTCATAAGGGAGATTTGGAAGGACTCAAAGTTGCAATTGTTGGCGACATCAACCATAGCCGAGTAGCCCGTTCTAATATTAGGGCGATGCAGACCATGGGCATGAAAGTTCGGGTTGTTGGCCCTCCCCCGCTTATCCCTGTTGAAATGGAACGTCTTGGTGTGGAAGTGAGTCACAATCTTACTGAAGCGATAAAAGATGTGGATGTGATCATGGTTCTTCGTATCCAGTTGGAACGACAAAATCGGGGGCTTCTATCAAGTCTTCGGGAATATTCAAACTATTTTTGCCTGACTTCAGAATCTCTGGCTCATACACGCGATGATTTGCTCATCATACACCCGGGGCCTGTCAATAGAGGGATCGAAATTGCCTTGGACGTGATGGAGGGTCCTCGTTCTCTTATTTTGAATCAGGTCACCAATGGGGTAGCTGTAAGGATGGCCCTTTTTTATTTATTACTAGGGGAGAAAAATGCAAACCCTAATTAAAAATGGCCGGGTCATTGATCCTGCAAACCAGCTCGATGGCTCCTTTGATATTCTGATCAACAATGGAAAAATTGAAGCCATTGAGCCCCAGGGGAAAATATCTGGAAGCAAAGATGTTCCTGTAATAGATGCGAAGAATTGTGTAGTCGCTCCCGGTTTCTGTGATATGCATGTGCATTTCCGGGAGCCCGGTCATGAATACAAGGAGACCATAGAAACCGGTAGTGCTTCAGCGGCGGCCGGCGGATTTTCCACTGTGGCGGTAATGCCCAATACCTCTCCCGTCAACGATAACCGCTCGATTACAGAATTGATTTTCTCCCAAGCCAGGAAAACCAATTTGATCAATGTCTTTCCTATTGGAGCTATCACCAAAGGGTTAAAGGGAGAAAGCTTATCGGATATGGGCGAATTAAAAGAAGCTGGCTGTATCGGTTATTCTGATGATGGCCGGCCGGTCATGGACAGTGAATTGATGCGAAGAGCATTTGAATACAGCCGAATGTTTGACCTACCCTGCATACAGCACAGCGAAATTCTTGATTTGACGCATGAAGGTTGTATGAACGAAGGCATTGTCTCCACAGAATTAGGTTTGAAGGGAATGCCGGTTGAAGCGGAAGATATTATGGTATTTCGGGACATCTGCTTGCTCCGTAAAACAGGTGGACGGCTTCACGTGGCACATATAAGCAGTGGCGGGGCCGTGGACCTGGTGCGCCAAGCCAAGGCCAAAGGTCTCCCTGTAACTTGCGAAGTGGCTCCGCATCATTTCACTCTTACGGAAGAAGCCTGCCGCAATTATGATACCAACGCCAAAATGAGCCCGCCTTTAAGAACCCACGAGGACCTGGAATTGATCAAAGAGGGGTTGCGAGACGGGACGATAGATATCATTGCTACAGACCATGCTCCCCATGATGTCGCCGATAAGCAGATGGAGTTCAGCAAAGCCTGTTTTGGTATCGTTGGTTTAGAGACGGCCCTTCCCCTAACCCTTAAAATGGTCGATGAAAAGGTGATCACTTTGCAAAAAGCGGTGGATCTTCTCACCCACCAACCCTGTCGTCTTTTCAATTTGGATAAAGGGTCCCTGGGAGTTGGAAGAGATGCGGATATTGTAATTTTTAACCCCAAAACGCAGTACACTATAGAACCTGAAAAGTTTAAGTCCCGCAGTAAAAACTCTCCTTACAAAGGTTGGAAAGTGAGAGGGAAAGTTCTTCATACCCTGGTAGCAGGAAAAACCGTTTATTCCGCCTCTAACGAATAACCTATCAACCTCAGCGAACCCGTTTATGAAAGCATATTTAGCTCTGTCCGATGGAAAAGTCTTCGAGGGAGATCATTTTGGTGCCGAAGGTGAAGTGGATGCGGAAATTGTATTCAATACCAGTATGTCCGGTTATCAGGAGGTGATTACGGACCCTTCCTATTGTGGTCAAATGGTGATGATGACTTTTCCCCTTATTGGTAATTATGGTATCAACCCCCAGGATTTTGAGTCGGACCGCCCGCACCTTTCCGGTTTTATCATTAAAGAATTGAGTGGCATTGCCAGCAATTGGAGATCAAGAGGAAAACTGGAAGATTTTTTAAAAGAATTCGGTATCATTGGTATACAGGGAATCGACACACGTGCCTTAACACGTCGTATTCGTGAAAAAGGGGCCCAACAGGCTGTGTTGTCCACGATTACCCAAGACCCGGACGAATTGATTCGTAAAGCGCAAAATTCTCCAGGGCTTGAGGGCAAAGACCTAGTGAAAAAAGTGACTTGCCAATCTCCCTATGACTGGGAGGAAGGAGAATGGGATATTTTCAACCCTTCCCTTAAAACCACTGTGGATAAAAAATTCTTCGTTGTTGCCTATGACTTCGGAATAAAGAGAAATATCTTGAGAAAACTGGTTGCTGCAGGTTGCCGTGTTCGGATCGTTCCAGCATCCACCCCGGCTGAAGAGGTGCTTGCCCTGAATCCGGATGGGGTATTTTTGTCTAATGGCCCAGGCGACCCTGAGGGTGTACCGTACGCAATTAAAAACGTGAAGTTTCTTCTGGGTAAAATTCCAATTTTTGGTATTTGTCTCGGGCACCAAATCCTGAACTTGGCTTTAAATGGACAAACGTTTAAACTCAGGTTTGGACACCACGGAGGAAACCAGCCCGTAATGGATATCCGTTCAGGAAAAGTTGAAATCACTTCCCAGAACCATGGGTTTGCCGTAGCACAGGAATCTATCGGGTCCTCTATAGATGTGACATCCGTTAATTTAAATGATCAAACGGTTGAAGGCATTCACCATAAGAAGTGGCCCATTTTTTCGGTTCAGTATCATCCCGAGGCTTCACCGGGTCCACACGATTCCAGCCACCTTTTCCAGCAATTCACAAATCTCATGAAAGCGGGAGTTTGATGATCAGAGAAACTTTGGAGCAACTCTTTGAATTTGTTGCCCAGCATATTCCTTCAGAACAAATCATGATGGCCAAGAAGGAATACCAGAAAACGACCGGAGAAATTTATGAGGATGACAAATCTTATAATTCGAGGATGGCTCTGTTTTTAGAATGGTACCTGTTAGACCAATATGAACCAGGAACCCGCCAAACTGTTCTGGAAAATATAATTGAAGATAACTCCTCTTCATGGACTCCAGACCGCCTGGAGTCATACAAAGATGTTTCCAAAAATATTCAGGCTCTTTTTGAGATCAAGAAAGTCCGTGATAATTCGGTAACGGTTTTGGACTTGTTCACGGATGAAAAATACCAGATTGAAGAGGAAGATTCAAAACTTGCATTCAGGAAGAATGATATTTTTCAGGGGCGCATTGTTCCCCATAATGACAAATATTTTTTCACGGGATACTTCTGCTTTCATCCCAACAAAACACAGCTGTATATAAAGGGTGAAGCAAAAAAATTCTATCTACTGCACCGATCCTGGAAAAAAGAACTCACTAAACTTGAAAAAGAATCATCAAAAATTCAAAAATTATATTTAAAAAATGCTGTATCTATAGAAAAAATTAAAACCAAAATTGAACGCACTGATTCTGGCACTAAAAGAGATAAGTTGACAGGTAAGCTTTTGGGTTTGAAAGAAGACAAGATAAAAATTGAAGCCAGTAGCCAGCAGACAGGTAAAGAGATAGGCCATTTGAAACTGGAAAAAATGAAGATTGAAGGACGCAGGCTGATTTCAGAATTGATCAATAAACTGGCTTATATGAATTTAAAATGGGAACGCTCCCGGCAAATCGACGTATCAGATATTTATAGAAACTGATGCCCAAACGAACTGACATAAAAAAAATTCTTCTTATTGGATCCGGCCCCATAATTATTGGCCAGGCTTGCGAATTCGACTA
>DODH01000202.1:9105-12242 GCA_003545625.1 Nitrospina sp. | reverse complement strand
GCAACCATTATGACCGATCCTGAGTTTGCGGACCGCACCTATATAGAACCGGTCACCCCCGATGTAGTTGAAAAAATTATTGAGCGTGACAGGCCCGATGCTTTACTTCCCACAATGGGAGGCCAAACCGCCTTGAACATTGCACTGGCTCTTGCTGAAAAGGGAGTTCTGGATAAATTTAATGTAGAGTTGATCGGTGCTAGTGTGGATGCCATCTATAAAGCCGAAGACCGGAATCTTTTCAAAGAAGCCATGGCTCGAATCGGACAGAGGGTTCCGCTCAGCGGCCATGCCAAATCTTTGCCGGAGGCTTGGAAAATAGTTGAGGAAACAGGTTTCCCCGCAATCATTCGTCCTTCTTTTACGTTAGGCGGAACCGGAGGAAGTGTCGCCTACACCAAGCATGATTTCGAATCACTGGTTGAATTTGCCCTTAAAGCAAGCCCTGTTACCCAGGTATTAATCGAAAAATCCCTCATTGGCTGGAAAGAGTATGAATTGGAAGTGATGCGGGACTTGAATGACAATGTCGTCATCATCTGTTCCATCGAAAACCTGGACCCCATGGGCATTCATACCGGGGACAGCATAACGGTGGCTCCCGCTCAAACGCTCACCGACAAAGAGTATCAGATAATGCGCAACGCGGCGATCGACATTATCCGTGAAATTGGAGTTGAGACGGGTGGCTCCAATATCCAATTTGCCATCGACCCAAAGACCGGAGAGATGATAGTCATTGAGATGAATCCCCGAGTATCCAGAAGTTCCGCTTTGGCATCTAAAGCTACCGGTTTTCCCATTGCGAAGTTTGCGGCAAAATTAGCGATTGGCTATTCCCTGGATGAAATTAAGAATGATATTACACGGGTCACCCCAGCTTCTTTTGAGCCAACTCTGGATTATTGTGTGGTTAAAATTCCGCGTTTCACATTTGAGAAATTTTCGAAAACTGAACCTATCTTGTCCACACAAATGAAATCAGTGGGTGAGGTAATGTCCATTGGTCGTACCTTCAAGGAGGCTTTGCTGAAATCTATCCGGTCCACGGAAACCGGGATTTATGGTTTTGAGGAAAAATTTCGATTCAGCCTGAACAAAGTTGGTTTGTCTCCAGATCAACAAAAAGAAAAAATTTTAGCCGCTTTGAGCCTGCCTTTTTCGGACCGTCTTTGGCATGTTGCCGCCGCTTTGCGAAGAGGCATCACCATTGACCAAATCCATGAGGTTACAGGTATTGATCCCTGGTTTCTGGACAATATTGATTCCCTCATCAGTTTTGAGCAAAAATTATTGCAGTTGGATGGGATTTCCAACATGGATGATAAAACCCTCTTGCAAGCTAAAAAATCAGGGTTTTCTGATATCTATCTGGCAGAACTTCTAAATTGTGATGAAAAAGATGTTTTTCAACGCCGAGCCAAGTCCGAAATCTATCCCGTCTTTAAAAGAGTCGATACCTGTGGCGCTGAATTTGAGGCTTTCACTCCATATTTATATTCCACGTATGAGGAAGAATGCGAAGCCGATGTGACTTCCAGAAAAAAAATTATGATTCTAGGCGGCGGACCCAACAGAATCGGTCAGGGAATAGAGTTTGACTATTGCTGTGTTCATGCATCCTTTGCCCTTAAGGAAGATGGCTATGAAACTATTATGGTCAACTGCAATCCCGAAACTGTAAGCACGGATTACGATACCTCGGACAGGCTTTATTTTGAACCAGTGACTTTCGAGGATATTCTGAATATCACAAGAGTGGAAAAACCGGATGGTGTGATTGTTCAACTTGGAGGACAGACTCCGTTAAAATTGGCGCTGTCTTTGATGAATGCGGGGGTTCCTATTATTGGAACAAGCCCTATTGATATTGATCGCGCTGAGAACAGAAAACTATTCACAGAAATTTTGGATAAACTGGGACTCCGTCAGCCTACTAATGGAACTGCCATTTCCTATGAGGAAGCCCGAGAAATCGCTGAGAGAATTGGCTATCCGGTGGTGGTTCGCCCTTCATATGTGTTGGGAGGCCGGGCAATGGAAATTGTTTATAGTCAAGACCGCCTGGAATACTATATGCAACATGCGGTTCAAGCGTCTCCCGAACACCCGATCCTGATCGACGACTTCCTGGAGGACGCTACGGAAATTGATGTTGATGCCATTTCTGACGGCCAGGATGTGGTGATTGGTGGAGTGATGGAACATATTGAAGAGGCAGGAATACACTCTGGTGACAGCGCCTGTTCCCTGCCCACCTTTTCCCTTGCACCTGAAACGATTGATGAAATAAAAAAGCAAACCTATGCGTTGGCACGAGAACTCAAAGTCATTGGCTTGATGAATATTCAATTTGCGGTTAAGGATGGAACTGTTTACATCATTGAAGTGAACCCTCGGGCTTCGCGAACGATTCCTTTTGTAAGTAAAACTATCGGGATTCCTTTAGCTAAAATCGCCGCCAGGGTCATGGCCGGAAAAACTTTAAAGGAATTAGGATTCACCGAGGAAAAATCCTTTCCCCATATTGCAGTGAAAGAATCTGTCTTCCCGTTCAACAAGTTTCATGATGTGGATATCCTGCTGGGCCCTGAAATGAAGTCTACCGGTGAAGTCATGGGAATTGATACCATTTTTGGGCGGGCTTTTGCAAAATCACAGTTGGCGACCGGAATCAAACTTCCCCTGGATGGTACTGCTCTTATCAGTGTTAAGGATTCTGACAAACCAAAAACAGTTGCAATTGGCAGAGACCTTATGGAAATGGGCTACCGTTTAATCGCGACACGGGGCACTGCTGATTATCTGGAAAAAAATGGGGTTAAAGTTTCAGCCATCAATAAAGTCAAGGAAGGATCTCCTCATTGCGTGGAAGCAATTGAAGCGAAACAAATAGCTTTTGTTATCAATACAGTGTTTGGCGAACAATCTATAAAGGATTCATTTTCCCTCAGGAGAAGTTCACTGAATCAAAATTTGCCATACTGTACGACCATGGCTGGTGCGTCAGCTATGGTGAGCGCTTTAAAATTCGTCAAGGAAGATGATCTTTCGATTAAATCTATACAGGAGTATGGAGCAAATTTATGAATTTATTCTCGTCAATCTACAGCACGGGTTCCATGAAACTCCCACCA
>DODH01000202.1:0-8744 GCA_003545625.1 Nitrospina sp. | reverse complement strand
TATTGATGGAACCTTGCTCTCTCCCAAAGCGGTTGTAGATCGAATAAGAAATCCTATTTTGTAATCCTTTCCACCCAAAGATCTGGCTTTTGAAAATCCATCCCATGCATGCAAAATTTGAATGACCCCAGTTCTTACATAAATATCTCCCAGGTCACTTCCTGTAAAAGGGTCATGCAAACCTAAACCTACGGCATGAACCTTAAATAAATCGCCAATGCGAACCCCGTTAGCTGAACCAAGGTTTACTAGAAATTCCTCTTCAATTTCACCTTTTTGATTTTTTCGACCCTTTTGCGCCATAATTTCTTTTTTATTGATGGCTATTATTTCGCCTTCAAGCATGAGGGAATCAAGTTTATCTGTTATAAATGAGCCCATTTCTCGTTTTAAATAGTCGAGTGCATAATTCATGGAACTCAATCTAGATTTTCCTTTCCTATTTCCGAGGTTCAACCGCTCAAAAGAAAAAGGCCGGTTCCCCGCATTAGAAATGACTTTGAAAGTTTTTTCAAAAAGGATTCTTCCAGTTTTATTTTGGACCAGCTCAACATGAACCTGTAATTCAGCATTCTCACGGTTTAACGATCCCAATGATTCGGATTCTTTAGAATTTTCTTTTTTCGTATCGGGCAGGAATTTAATAATGTCCCCCCTAATTTCCGTTAAGGAAGCTTTTTGGGAAAGTCTTCCCATTCCGACTGGCCAGAGAGGGTTCATAGGGTTATCCATTCGATCCATTTTTGGTTTTCCCATTTTTGGGCCAGGACCCTGTATGGATATGATTCCGGGAAAATCCATCTTCCAGGAATCAAAAATGGCCGATTCCATACTATCTTTATCTAGGGTCTTGTCATGGTTATCCATTGATCCCTGCATATTTTCAGATATGGAAACCAGTTGAAAGCGTTTTTCACGAGTGAGTTCTTGAACTAATAATTCTGCAATAATATTTCCGGGACGATAAGGCTGGTTCCAACCAGCAGGATCTTGAAATTGTCCTATCAGCACCTTTTTTTTGTAAAATGCATGGGAGGGGGATGGGGTTAAAAAATAGGGAACAAAAAATACGAAAATGAAAATTTTTGACCAGATTTTATTTTTCATTAGATTTATTGATTTAAAGGATATGGGGTTATATGCTATATCGACACATTTTCATAAATCTACATCCTAATACCGGAAAAAAATTGATTTAGGGTGAGGTAAAATTCTGATCTGACTACTTGACCCAACCATTTCCAACCAGTACAATTCACCGGATGAAAAATACGATAATTATACTGCTTGCCTTGATTTTTTCTCCCCAAGTACTTTTTGGTGAAGAACTGCCATCGGATATGGTTCGGATTCAAGCTGGGTGTTTCATGATGGGCACCAACGAAAATAATATATATGAGGATGATGATGATAGTACCAGGGAAAAACCCGCTCATAAAGTATGCCTGGACGAGTTTTATCTTGAACAATTTGAGGTTACGCAGCGTAAATGGGATGCTGTGATGAAGTTCAACCGATCTGTTTTCCATAATCCCGAACAACCTATTACACACATGACATGGAAGGAAGCTCGTAAATATTGCAAAAGAACGGGAAGAAGACTTCCTACCGAGGCGGAATGGGAGTATTCTGCCAGGGCCGGAAGCCAGACTCGTTTTTCCTGGGGCAACGAGATTGACGATGACTATCTTTGGTATGCGGGCAATTCCCCCAGGGTACCCGCTAATGTTGGCCAAAAAAAACCCAACTCTTGGGGGCTCTATGACATGGTTGGTGGGGTCTGGGAATGGGTGGAAGACTGGTATTCTATCCACTATTACCAAAATAGCCCACTTAAAAATCCCAAAGGTCCAACCGCCCCGACAAGTTTTAGAGTTATTCGTGGCAATTCATGGATGAGTGAGGACCAACATCTGCGCGTTACTGCCCGCCATGGGGGCATGTCTGATTCGACCCTTTCCTATTGGGTGGGGGTCCGCTGTGCCTTATCACCTTAAATGGGCAAAAAGTTAATAAGCCCTAGAAATATAAATCGCCTATACCAAAAGCTTGCCAAGAATTTATCAGAGGCTAAATCGGAACTGGTATTCAAAAATCATTATGAGCTTCTTATATCAGTCATTTTAAGTGCTCAATCTACAGATAAAACGGTAAATAAAGTTACCCCCTCTCTTTTCTCCTTATGCCCTACCCCAACTGAAATGTTAGCCCTGGGGCAATCCAAACTTGCAAAAATTATCAAACCTATAGGCTTGGCCCCTGCTAAATCTAAAAATATTATAAATACCTGTAAAATTTTACTGGAGAAACATAATGGGAGAGTTCCTGATACCCGGGAAGACTTGGAAAATTTGCCTGGCGTAGGACGCAAAACAGCTAATGTAGTATTGAATGAAGGATTTGGCAACCCTACAATCGCTGTAGATACTCATGTCTTTCGAGTGGCAAACCGCACGGGATTAGCACCTGGAAAATCTGTATTGGAAACGGAATTAAAACTTTTAGAGGTGACTCCTAAGAAATGGTTGAAAAATGCCCACCGTTATCTCATTCTTCATGGACGATATACTTGCACAGCCAAGAATTTTAACTGCCAAAAATGCGTTATCAAACAGGAATGTAGTTTTACCGAAAAGACGAACGATGAAAACAAGTCATGAATTTCAAGAAAAATGATATTGAAATAATTTACTCCAGATTACGTAAACATTTGCCTGGGGAAAATGAGTTTGCCATAAACCATCTTATGGAAACCCCGAAGTATTCCTTGGTCAAATTTGTTTTGGGTGAAGGAAATCGGCTTAAGGCACTGATATCGGCAGGAATTCATGGCGATGAACCAAGTGGTGTGGAGGCAATTTGTTCATTCCTGGAAAACAACCGCTTTGAAAATTTTGCTGATGTATGGGAGTTGACCTTTTTGCCCTGCTTGAACCCCTATGGCTATGAATATGGATCGAGAGAAAACCATGAAGGCAAAGACTTGAATCGATTATTTAAACATGACTCACCCCCGCAGGAAGTTAAGTTCGCAATGTCCATTTTTGACAAATACTATGATCTGACAATTGAGCTTCATGAGGATTTCATGACCCCTGGATATTACCTGTATCAAAAGGGAAGGCGTGCGGAAGATGATAGCTTGGGGAAAAAAATACTGCAGGATGTGAAAAATATCATGCCCATAAATCTAAATGGTGAGATAGATGGTTGTTCCGCCCAAGAAGGAATTATAATCCCAGAAAACGATTTCGAATCCATGGATTGGTGGCCCATGGCTTTATACTCGTTCTTCAAAGGAACAAGAAGATGCCTGACATTGGAAACTGCCACCAAGTTTTCAATGGCTGTACGGATAGAAGCCCATTTAGTGGCCATTGATACGGCACTGAATTATTTTTCCAGGAAAGAATAAAACTCAGGTGTTTTTATGCCTTAGGAATAATTACGGGTATGACAATGGGCTCACCAACGGCAAGTGAATTAATATCTTTCTCAGCATTGTAGCTACTCAAAAGCCAAAGAGGAATGGTATAAATCTCGTTACATATTTCCCATAAGGTCTCACCCTTTTCAACACTTCTTATGGCTAATTTGCTGATTTCATAATTATTGAAAAAGTCTTCCTGAATTGCCTTATGATATTCCTGCCTTTTTTCTTCGAAATTTCCGGGGCGGGTCTTGGAAAAACTAACGCGAATCTTATCGTGAACTACTATGACACCTCTTTTGCCAATCCGGTTCATCCTTCTCAACGCTTTTATGGATTGTCGCGACCATTCTGCATAATGGCTGAGCGTTTCATCAAAATCGACAGTGATGGTGCCTATAAGAGAATCAGAATCCCCGTCAAGAGAAAACGATACCGGTTTAAAAGCTGGACGGTTTTTGTTGATACGATCGGTACTGTTCCGGGCTACTTGAAGAGTGCCCGGTGAAACGGCCCTTGCTGTTTTTATTTTCGTTGACTTTTTCGCGGTATTTGATGATTTGGATACCTGTGGGCGATTTACCGACAATTTAAAAGCCCGGGTTTTTACGTTACTTGATGCTAGCTTAATTTGCCCACCAATTATTTCTCGACGGGGAACTTTTATTTTTTGTCCCGGATAAAGAGAATCAGGATTTCGGAATCGGTTGATACGAGTAAGATGGCTTACATTAGTGTCAAACCGCTTTGCGATTTTAGAAAGGTTGTCGTGTCGGCGAACCCTATAAGAAACAATTGTTGTTGAATATTTGCTGGAATCCAGTTTAGCCAGCCGAAATGTAGGCTGGCGTCGGGAATTTCTTCTGGGCAATTGCAGAACCTGACCGACATAAATGCGATTGCGCCTGCCTAAATTATTGAAACCTTTCAAAGATCCTACCGTTGTCCCAAAACGCAAAGCAATTCCTGACAATGTATCCCCTCTTCTGACGGTATACCACTTGGATCGCAATTGACTTCCATACTTAACCTTTTGTGGAATTTGTCCATATCGAGCCATCAAATTATCAATCTTCCTGAGTGGAGCCTGAAAAACAAATCCTTTTGGGATGCGTTTCTCCCCATTTAAAACCGGGCGTCTGAGAGAAGGGTTCGCTTCCGCTAATTCTTCTCGCGACATATTAAAATAATTCATAGCTGTTCGAATATGAATATAATCGGGCAGTACAAGAGAAACCTTTCGAATTGGTTTTTTTATAACCAGTTTCGGAAAATACTTATTCTGATTTTTAATTACGTGCAGTGCGGCAAGAAACTCCGCATAAAAATTTTTCGAGGCAAAACCAAAAGTTCGGCTTTTATATTTAGCTATTACTTTTACAATATCGCTCCCAAACCTTTTTTTTGCGCGTTTCATCCCCTGTAAACCGTGGTTATAAGCGGTAATTGCCAAGGGCCAGGATCCCACGCTTTGAAAATTCTTTTTTAACAGTTTGGCGGCACCATAAGTAGCCAGTATCGGGTCTCGTCTTTCATCTACATCATATCCAACACGCATGAACAACCGCCCCGTGCCTCGGGTGAATTGCCAGATCCCCGCCGCGCCGGCGCTTGAATATGCACCGATCTGAAAAGAGGACTCGACATGGGGAAGCAGACTCAGTTCCACAGGAAGGTTGAATTCTTTCAAGATCCGTTTGATTTCGTCCATATACAGGCCCGAGCGCTCAATCCCTTCCCTAAAACGGTCCTTCTGGCCGAGTTGAGCCCGTATATTTCTCGAAGCTCTATAAAAATCCTTTTTAACCAACGCGAAAACTCTTTTATCGTCGCCTTTCAATTGCGCCTTATTTTTTGTTTTGGCTATCCTGCGCAAAATATTCCTGTACTTCTTTTTGGTTTTTTCCAGTTTACGCTCTCGGGCTCTTCGGGATAACGGCTTCTCACCCAAATAAACAACCTCATAGACAATGTCCAGATTCCTAATATCGTGAACCACCGCGTGTTTGGTGCTGTATTCGGAATAAATCTTTTTCCAGAATTCGACTTTATTTTGAAGGCCCGGAGGGGTGGAAAAGTGATATTGACTCAGAGTATGAACTTCATACGAGAAACTGGCGCTGGCATTACCAAGAAACCATGAAGTCGACGAAAAGACAAAGAAAATTATGAGGATTTTAATGGATCGTAGCAATTGCTGGCTTTCTATTTCAAAAGAATTATTTTTGCAGAAAATTTTTTACGCCTGCGAACATAAAGGGTAAAAAATCAAATGCTATAACCCTGCACGCTATCACCAAAACCATAGTAACGCGTTGATTTCAAAGGATATCAAAGGCTACATGCGAGGTCAAGATAAATCGGAATAATACTATCATCAAAGGGTGCTATTTCTATAAAAAAACCCGGCACTTTAAACCCTAGACTCTGTTGGTTTTTCGGTTTTTAGAGTATTCATTATTTAACTGATAAACCCAGGCAAGAAGCTCCGCAACCAGTTTATATAATGACTCTGGAATTTCCCGTCCAACATCAACTTTTTCCAGCAACGCAACCAGATCCTTATCCTTTTTTATCGGGATATTTTGTTGCTCTGCCATAGCAATAATTTTTTCGGCTACCCAGCCCTGCCCTTTGGCAGTCACTTTTGGAGCATGGTTGCTGCCCCAACTATACTTAAGGGATATGGCTAAATTTTTTGTTTGGTTTTGTTTCATGTCTTGATATTTATAAGCGATGTGTTTTGACTTACCAGTAATTCAATCAGATTATCTTTTTCCGGTTTGACTTCATGGGTTACATAACATTCCACCGACGTGTTAATTTCATCCCCATTCATTTTTTCTTCAAAATCACTTGCTCTGTGGCGTATGAAACTGGCGATTTCTTCACTCTCTACATTAATGCTTACGGACAAGCTCTCCTGATTCATCTTTGCGTTAATCTTAATTTTCCCCAGGAAAGAAAGATCTAGAAAAAAAGCTACATGATGGCTCTTTTTTTGGTCTTTGTTCCCGGTCTCGCTTTCTGAGGAATCGTCACGTACAAATAATTGGATAGTTTTATTTCCGGATCTCAATGGATTGGGAATCTGAATTACCAGTGGCTGGTTTTCCTGCTTCGATATTTGTGAAGAAAGCTGGTTGAGCTCAATATTATCGATGGCATATTTGATTGTTTGTCGAAACTCGGCAAACCGACCAGGAACTTTCTGAACCACCTTTTCAGGGGTCTGGTCTGTAGAATGAAAAAGTTCCAGCAACAAACCTTTTAAATCGCTGGCTAATTCTTTGCGGGCCTGAATACTTGAAGGAAACTCAAGGACCTGCCGCACTTTTGCCTCATAATTAATTCCAGATGATTCTACTTGTTGTCGCACTTGCGTTGCATTGGGGATTTCCCCCTCGCTAGGGAGAAACAAGCGTAAAGTATCTCGCAATCGCGCAACCACATCGGATTGTATTTTTAAATCTGGAATCACCGGTGAATCAAGAATTTCGCTCCTAAGCAGGTTCGCCATTTTTGCTAGTGGCATTCGAGCTGGCAAATAGGGCTTTAATGAATTAAAATCCAATCTTTTTGTTTGGTTTGTACTCGTTTCTACCAATACGGTTTGCTTCCCACTTTCCGTTTTCTTGAAATATATACTGACCTGCGAGCCAGGTTTGAAGTTTTCTGCATTTGCCACTGGCACTGAAAAACTCTTACCCCCTGTTTCAACCAATATAGATTTCGAATCCAAAATACTGATAACACGAGCGTTTGTCATGTTGGATGAAGGCGATTGATGAAACTCTTCCAAGCCGAAAAACCTGGAAATTGATTTCCCCCGGGAGGTCAGATTCGTTGTAACCTCCACATTTTTAATCGGGTCTTCATGGGAGGGAAGCGGAATAATTTTTAGAGCCGGTTTAGATCCTGAGTTTTCTACACGGACAATTATTGTTTGACCCTTAGTCAAGGATGTTCTTGTCAAATCCTTCTGCTCATTCTGTCCTTTAAAAGACAATTCCTTGGGCAATTCAACGGTTACTTTATTGCCATTGAGTGATAAAACCCCTTTCCCTCCAGGAAGGTTTTTCACAAAAACGGCCTTAAAAATATTGCCAGACTGCAATTGGCTGATGAATTTGATAGTTGCTGGATTGGAATCCTTGCCACCAAGAACTTTTAAGACCTGTTGAGTCAAATTTTCTATCTGAGTCGACTTGTCGAGGAGGCTAAAGTTCTTAAACATTCTTTTTATACTGAAGGGGGGTGTTTAGTCGCTCTTGTGATCAGTCCCGAATAAAAAGGACTTGTTTCCTTATCGGCAAGTTGTCTCTCCACCACAATCACAATATTGCAGTGGAAGACTAAAACTCAATTATTTATTTATTTTCAATGAGTTAGATTTATTCTGTGAGGTTTTTGAGGGTCAGACAACGATATTTATTTTCCCTCGATAAGGGTCTTCCGGGAGAGGAGGTTCGAGGCTATCATCATCGGTATTGGAACGATTTTTTTTGCGGACTCTAACCCGCTTTTTGGCTTTGGTATGGGGGTCTGTTTCTTCCAGGAAATGAGCTGGGTCCATATCCTGCACCTGTCTACGCTTCAACTCATCTGCCAGTTGTCGTTCTTTGTCAACCTGTTGAGCCACGACAGTGGGCTGGGTTTGCATAGTATGCTGGAGTTTTTCTGTATGCGTCCCCATCTGCAGAACCTGTTGTGTATTAACAGGAAGTGTTGTAGGCATAATCGAAACCTGAATTATTATTACTGACTAATTAAATATGGGCTCCTGAGAAGATAAGTCAAGACGGAGGATGGTTTATTTAACCATGAACCGGGTGAAAAAAACATCGGTAATTGTTCCGGTACCACCTAAAAGCAGGGCGTTGCAGGCGGTCAGAATTTCTTTTTTGATTCTTTCCTCGGTCTGGAAGCGTTCAAGGGTGAAATCACTGGGCCTCTTTCTTCGGAGAATATTATAAATATTTTTTCTAACCAGAGGAAGTACCTTGTCAATCTCATGTTTCAAGACTCTATTGCTTAATAAAAGATTTGCGGCTATAGATATAAATCTACCTGTTTCTTTGCCATCATCACGAATAGGGAGGAAAAAAGGTTCCAGGTTGTAAATATTGACCTTTTTAATTTTGACCTTTTTAATTTTGACCTCTTCTTCTTCCTCTATAATTTCCTCCTCAACGGCCTGTTCCTCTAAAGGAACCACATCGCCCTCTTTTTCACCAAGAAAAAAGTAAGCCCCTACACCGATGGCTATGATCAGGACAAGTAATCCTCCACCATATATCATCAGGAGTTTTTT
>DODH01000155.1:4708-8340 GCA_003545625.1 Nitrospina sp. | reverse complement strand
AGTAATAGATAAAGGATTCCTATCTGACCATCGAATTTGAGGGAATGTGGCTCGCTGAAAAAAGTCAGATTAATTGGCAGAAGCAAAAAATCCTGGATGCCGTGTCCCATTCCAAAAGAAGAGTAATATTGAAACTGTTGATGGGAACGTTCGATATCCCAATTCATGCCATTTTCCCCGCCGAAAAAAGTCATGAAAAATGGAGCGAAAGGATTTCCGGTGAAAAAATAGTTCCTTGCCAGCCATGGGAGAAGCAACATCAAGGAACTCAGCACTAGAACCAGGCATTGGCCCACTACTTGACGGGTATTTTTATGCGATCGACCGTGAACTGCCAGTCCCAACAATGCCAAGGGTAAAATGACAACCGTTGTCAGTTTGGTTGCTACCGCTGCACCGGTAAACAGGGCCATTAAAAAAAACCAGCCAGCTTGTTTGCGAGTGCATCCGTTTTCCCATGAATAAAAAGCCAGAAAAACATAGGCGGCTGCTTGCAGGTCTACATAGGCGGACGAGGCTACGCTGAAGAAAGTCGGAGTCGAAATAAAAATCAGTGGAACCAGCCATGCATAGGCTGCGGAACCTTTTTGCCTGTAGTACTGCCAAAGGGCGAGCAAAAGCAGAAAAACGATTCCCATGCCCGTAAGCTGTGCCAGCGAATCGGAACCTAATGCCAAAGCCAACAGGTAAAGCATTTCTATTTGCTGAGGGAAAAAGGAGTAGATATTGTTGGGAAGGTTGATCAGCCCTCCCGCTTGAAGGAATGCCTTGGGCACTGCAAGATGGTAAACTAGGGCATCTGTGGCAAATGCCGGGGCCAAAGCGAGACTCAATGCCAGCAGAACAAGCATTCCTAAAATGGTTTGGGCAGCGGTTTTTAATGGGGATAAAGGAAAAAAAACCGGAGAGGTCAAACCTGCCGTGAATCGCCATTGTCGGCACTCCCTCAGAGAGCCTATTCCGGAAAAAAGCAGGATGGCCAACACCCCCCAACATGTTAATGAGGAGACTTGGCCGATAAACACCAAACCGGTCATCATCACCGAAGCGATGACCGAACCTAAAGCTGAGGAAAAGACAAACGTTTCGGCAGGGCCGGAAAAATTCAAGTTCCAGATTTTTCTGGTGAAGATTCTGCCGGCGCTCAGAAAGCCCAGTATAAACAGAAGGAACAGAACGACATCCATTTGTGGGGAACGAATAGAAGGTTTTGATTTAGGTTTTTAAGGGGATCTTTATTTATTTGGTGAGGTTTAGGAGCATCCCGCTCTGACGGTCTGGGAAAACAGGGAAAACTCATCCGATGCTTCCTGATAATCATCAAACCAGCAGGCCTCGGGGTTTCTGAAAAAGGCCATGAATCGGGCATCGTTAATCTTGTCTGCGGCCCGGAGAAATTTGAAGAATATCTGGTCTTCGCTCATTCCAAGTACCTCAATTTTTCCGGATTCATGAGACATGACCAGACGGCCACGCTTGGCCAGACCTGAGCAAAGGGTCCGGGATTTTTCAAATATTTCGTAGCCACGCTCAACCGGTACAGAATAGGTTTCGTTTCCCAGGGTAGGCCGGCACAGAAAGACATAATACGGCGGAACACCAATATAAGAAAGCTTGGAAAACAACTCCGCCAGCACTTCAGGATCATCGTTGACCCCTTTCACCATGGGGGTCTGATTGACCAGGGAAACTCCAGATTCCATCAGCAGGTTCAGTCCTTCAATAGCTTCCGGGGTGAGCTCCCTCGGGTGATTGAAATGGGCCATGATGTAGATTTTCTTTTCGCTGGTGCTGTAGGTTTTGAACATTTCCAGCAATGACGGGTCATTCAAAATCCTGAAAGGGTTGAACGCCGGAACCTTGGTGCCAATACGGATAATCTGTACATGGTCGATCTCACGAATCTGCTTGATAATAGGCTCCAGCTTGCTGGTGGACATGACCAGGGGGTCGCCTCCGGTCAATAGCACGTTATTGATGGCCTTATTATTTCTGATGTACTCCAGTCCCTCCGAGATGTCTTTGGTCACCTCATCGTTTTCATTCATGAACAGGCGTTTGCGAAAACAGAACCGGCAATAGGCGGCACAAACCTCATTGACTAAAAGCAGGGCAGTGGAGGTGTATTTATGTTCCAGGCCGCGAACTTTGGTGTATTTTTCTTCGTTGGAGGCATCCAACTGGCCCCATTCGTTGAGTTCCTGGATATCCGGCATGATGATCCGTTTGATCGGATCATTGGGGTCGTTCCAGTCAATCAGGGATTGGTAATAATCGTTGGTACGGAATACAAATTTATCGTTAACCTTTTGCAGTTCCCGCTTTTCAGCTTCAGTCAATTGGGGAATCTGGTCCAGTTTTGTTAAATACTTGGGCTTTCTCTTATCTGGATCGAGGCGTTTAAAAAAAACATTCATTGCTAACCTCCAACTGAAACTATTAATATTTTGCAACTTACTGATATCCGGTGTGTTTAACGAACTTAAACATCCCAGACCCCCTCATCCAAAGACAAAAACTCCCCTGACTTCTCAGCATCGAAAAGCAGCGGGAACGACTGAACTTTGGGGAGATTATTTGGCAAAAACCTTTAAAAATAACGGCTTTGTGCGCTGACCCAAGGGGGAGGCCCCTCAAAACACATTGTTTTTTGGCCCCATATCGGGTCGCTGTTGAAATAGCCAAGCTCCAGGAATTTTGAATCTTGGATTCCTACAAAATTCCGATTTAATCTTGGCTATAGTGAGAATCATACGTGATTCGAACTGGGCTATCAAGGAAAATTGCCCCAAGACGAAGGTGTTTGACCTCCTGAAAATAGAAAATACTCTGTCTTTTCAATGGATTATAGGCTCTCCAGAAAATGGGGGAAAAGGACTGATGGATGTTCTAAAAGCAGGGGGAAAAGATGGATTTTCGCTGAATGTCCAGGCTCCACACCTATGTTTTCAGCCGGGGAATTTTCTGTTGACAGGGTATTGGAATGGATTATAATGCGAGGCTCTTTTTTCAAATGCGAATCTTTGGGATAGTATTTTGACGATTGATGGTTTAAGACTGTGAATTTACAAGTGTTTTTTGTTTTTTTGGAGGGAAGCGTCTTGAGCCAGATCCGTGATTATTTGACAAGTTAGACCCGATTTAAAGGTTGGAGTGATAAGTTTAGGTTCAATTTATTTAAGTTTCGGCACAATTCACTACTAAAGAGGAGATTGTTAGATGAAAAAGGCTTTGATACTGGGTGTGTTGGTTGTATTCAGCTTGTTCGCAGTCAGTTCTGCGCTTGCGGGCAAATGTCCGCAACCGCGGAAAACCAAATCGGCTCCTTCTGGAACCGCCAAAATGGATAAAACCGCAAAAGCTGATGCGGCAAAGGGTAAAGTGATTTACATGAAGAAAGCCAAACCGATGGCTTGTCAAATGTGTCATGGTAAAAAAGGCGATGGTGGTGGAAAATTGGGTAAAGCCCTGAAACCGACTCCTCGTGACTTCACCTGCGCGGCAACCATGAAAAAGGTTTCCGCCGGCCAGATGTTCTGGATCATAAAAAATGGTTCTAAGGGAACCGGTATGGTTGCTCATAAAAAAACCTTGAAGGACAAAGAAATCTGGGATGTTGTAAAATACGTTCG
>DODH01000155.1:0-4313 GCA_003545625.1 Nitrospina sp. | reverse complement strand
TTTTTTGTACCTTTTTCACGGGTGGGGCAAAATGGTATAATGTGCTCGGTTTAAATCTTCTCTGGAGTATTCTTTGATTACCCGCCTTTTTGGGGTTTCCCCGTTATTGCAAATGGCACTTCTGTTTTGGGTCGTGTTGCCGTTGATTTTAGCGGCGCCATCGCCGGGAAGTGTCGGCAGTGCGGAAAATCCTCTGCGAATGATGTTTGTGCCTTCTGGAGATACCCAGGTGATCCTGAAGGGCGGCAAGGAAATCGGCCAGCTTTTGCAAAAGGCTACCGGACTGCATTTTAAAACCTCTGTGGCAACCAGTTATGCGGCGGTCATTGAGGCGATGGGTGCCGGGAAGGTGGATATCGGCTGGCTGGCTACCTTCAGTTATGTTCTGGCCCATGATAAATATGGAGTAGAGCTTTTGTTGGTTGTGCAGAGATTTGGCAGTCCTTTTTACCGGGGCCAAATTATGGTTCGGGCAGATCGTGGCATTCAGGACCTCGCTGGACTGATGGGAAAGCGTTTTGCGTTTGTCGACCCTGCTTCCACATCAGGGCATTTGTATCCCAAAACCCTTCTCATGTCACAAGGGTTTGATCCGGAGCATTTTTTCAAAAAAGTCGTTTTTGTCGGGTCGCATAACGCAGTGGTTCTTTCCATATATAAAGGGGAGGTCGATGGCGGGGCGGCCTATGAGGGTTCCCGGGC
Source organism: Nitrospina sp. (assembly GCA_003545625.1). The sequence goes on along the minus strand of DODH01000155.1, from coordinate 3,611 downwards.
GGCGGTGGCCAAAATGTTTCCGGATGTGTTTGACAAGGTCAAGGTCATTGCCTACACCAAGGAGATCCCCAACGATACGGTCTCTGTGCGAAAGGGGCTTGCAGGAGATTTGAAAGTGAGAATTCGGGAGGGACTTAAAAAAGTGTCGAAGTCCTCTCAGGGTAGCAAGGTTCTCAAGAAACTCTATGGCATCAGTGGGTTTACAGACCTGGATGGGTTGTTTGACCCGGTTCGGGAAGCGGGCCGTTTGTTGAACTTGAATCTGGGTGATTTGAATCCCACAAGCGGGTCTTCTTCCCCGTGACTTGCCACGCCATTTAAATAAAAATCTTTGTCGGATACTCTGTCCGCTTGCGGCGGGGTCGTTCATTCCATGACTGCCATATTGAAAATAGATCGGCTGTGTAAGACTTATGATAATGGCACCTGTGCCCTGAGAGAGATATCCTTTTCCGTTGAGGCGGGAGAATTTGTGGTGGTGCTGGGTAAAAGTGGTTCCGGGAAATCCACTCTCATGCGTTGCATCAACCGGTTGGTGGAGCCCACTTCTGGCCGGATTTTCCTGGAGGGGGAAGAGGTCACTGGTGCCACGCCGAGCCGGTTGCGGGCATTGAGGAAAAAAATCGGCATGATATTCCAACAGTATAATCTTATCCCCCGCTACTCGGTTCAAAGCAATGCCCTGATGGGTCGTCTGGCCGGGACTTCATCTATTGCCTCCTTGATGAACTGTTTTTCGGCCGGGGATGTGGAGCGTTCCAGTCAGGTTCTTGATCGTCTGGGTCTTTCCGAAAAATATTTTGACCGCTCGGAAAACCTTAGCGGCGGACAACAGCAAAGAGTGGGGTTGGCCAGGGCCTTGATGCAGGAACCGGAGTTGATTCTTGCCGATGAGCCGGTATCCAGCCTGGATCCGGTAACTTCACGGCAGATCATGAAACTGCTGGCGGAATTTAACGATAAAGATGGTGTGACCCTATTGTGTAACCTGCACCTTCCGGCACTGGCCCGGGAATTCGGCTCGAGAATTCTGGCCTTGAGCGAAGGGCGAATCATTTATGATGGCCCTGCGGGGGCCTTGAGTGAGAAGGAGCTAAATTCCCTCTACGCAGGCGGGTGAAAATTTGATAACGTAAAGTCATGATAGTTTGGGAGCTGATAATATGAATCCACCTGTTCCAACCGAAAAACAATTAAAACAATACGGCCTGATGATGGCCGGGGTGCTTTCTTTTTTTGTGGCCGTATTTTTTTATAAGGCCTGGCACACTGCCGGAATGGCTCTGGCAGTCTGGGTCCTGTTTTTCCTGACGCTGGCATTGTTGGCACCCCTCCGCCTGGCACCGGTTTACCGAGCTTGGATGAAGTTTGGGCTGGTGGTCGGGAACTTTAATTTCAAGCTGATTCTGGGGCTGATGTATTTCGTCATTTTCACCCCGATGCGTGTACTGGCTTCATTTTTTCGGGCAGACCCTTTAACCCGGAAAATTGAGCCAGAAAAGGAAACCTATTGGCATGACTGCGAACCCCGCGGTCAGGACCCGAAACGCTTTGAACGGCAGTTTTAATCCATTTGATTTAGGGTGCCTCTAAAAACCTTCTTCGGCCATGAGCGGTCCTTGAGTTACAAGGACAGCGAGTTGCCGGAAAAAGAATAATTGAACTAAGACAGGCCCCTTAAAAATTTCCCATTCGTTGGAGAGGTTATTTTTTATGGAAAAAGTACATAAAGAGATTTTAGGGTTGATGGGAAAAATCGATATCGACTGCAGGGATGAAAAAGACACCATCATCATTGATTTGTCGGGTCAACTGGATGTTTACAATTCTCACGATATTACCTTGCTCGTGGATGCATACAGGGAAAGAGGGTTCCATAAATTCATTCTGAATCTGGAAAAAGTCACCTATCTCGACAGCTCCACCATCAGTGTTTTTATCCATTGCTATCAGACGCTGAAAGATGAAGGCCGATTTGTCCTGGCCGGGCTTCATGGTGCGCCCAAGGAAGTTTTTGAACTGGCTAAACTGCATGAGGTTTTCCAGATTTTCCCGGATGTTCCCACTGCTAGCCGGGGTAACGAGCAATAACTTCTGCTGGCTAGCAAGGAGTTATCTCGGCTTAACAAGCTATTGCCCATTGGGTCCAGCGTCACGCTGGCGCCTAGTGGGCTTTGATTGAATACTGAAATGTGTTAGTTTGTAAGCTTAAACCTTTAAAAAAAGAAGGTAGAGTGGCTCTTTGAGCCAAGCGAAAGTAGGGGCGATAATGCGAAATCTGGCTCTTCTTACTGCCTTGGTTTTATTTATTTCCGGGCCTGTTCCGGTTAGAGGGCAGAGTAACGATGAACCTGAAATTGGTTTATCAAATCTTGGCATTCCCAAGGAACCCGGTTGGGCGCATCCGTCTTATCGCGGCTGGGAATCGTTGAGTGTGCCCGGTTTAATTTCTACTTACTACGATCTGGATCTGGACGGCAAACTGGATTATATGGTTATTCGAAAAGTGATCCGGAAGGCCTCGGCTGAAGAGACTACCATCGAGCAGGCCATCGAGATTGCCCAGTTCGATAACCTGAGTGTCTACTTTTCGCACCCTGTTGTGTTTTTTACCAATCGTAATCCTTTGTTTTATTGCAAGGGTATGGATTCGAGACGTAACTGCAAAGATATGTGGGTGGATATCGCGGAAGACGGTTTAAACGGTAATGAAAAACTTTATTCACTTGCAACCCCGAGCATGGGGGTTCGTTAATCAGATAAGCCGGATTTTCTTGCTGGTCTTGTGCGGGGTGGTGCTGGGGTTTTCGCCTTTGTATGCCCATAAGCCAGCGGAAAGTGTCCATGGTTCGTCCTCCCCAGACAAGGGAAAAGATCTTCTGCATCTGGGTGCCACAGTTTACAAGCATATGTGCGTGTATTGCCATGGTGATGATGGTGATGGTGGAGGCAAGGCCATGGCATATCTTTACCCTTGGCCTAGGGATTTTCGTCAGGGTGTGTTTAAATATCGAACCACTCCATTCGGATCGATTCCTCTGGATAAGGATATTTACCGGACCATTTTCCGTGGGGTTCCGGGCACCGCCATGCCAGCATGGGGAGGAGCCTTGTCGGAAGATGAAACCCGGGGCGTTGTGGAGTACATCAAGAAATTTTCGAAAAGGTTTGAAAGAGAAAAACCAAGAGAGGCGATAACGATTGGATCGGTTCCTGCGTCCACCCCGGAATCCGTTGAAAACGGTAAGAAGGTTTATCAGGAAATGCGTTGCGCCCGATGTCACGGGACCAATTTACTGGGCGATGGGCTCATTGCGCATGAACTTTATGATATCTGGGATCACCGGGTTTTTGTTTATGACCTGACAGACCCCAATACGTATAAATTTGGATTCGATAAAAAAGATCTGTTTGTGATTTTGACCACGGGGATTGATGGCACCCCGATGAAATCGTACAATCACCTGACGGATGAGGAGCGGTGGAATCTGGTATCTTATATTGAGTCGAAAATAAAGAAAGAGAAATTCAAACCGGCGCAATATGAAACGGACCTGACCACACACCGCATTGACAAGGAAATCGATATGGATCCGGGAAACCCGTTGTGG
>DODH01000196.1 GCA_003545625.1 Nitrospina sp. | reverse complement strand
ATAATCGGTAAACATCAGAGTGGGAATACTGTGGGTTATTTTCTTGAGCTCTGGACCGACGGACGCGCCGCGATTTGGACTTCCGCTGGCGGTGTTGCAGACAGGCTTATCGGGACCACTACTGTAAACGATGGTAATTGGCATCATGTCGCCGCGACTTATGACGGCTTCACCAAACGTATTTATGTTGATGGAGTCGAACAAAACAACAGGGCCATTATAGGAGCACTGATCATCACGTCAACGACTCTTAAAATTGGTGCCTTTAGTAATCCCCGAACTCCCACTTTCCCGACTTAATTGACGATGTGGCAATCTGGAACCGGGCTCTAACTGCGGCGGAGGTCTTTGACCTTTTCAATTGAGGTGCGAAAAAGAATGGGGAAACAAAATTTTCAAATATTTTTTATAGCCAAAGAAGGGAACCAATGAAAACTTCCTTTTTTGGGCCCCTGCAAAATGCGATTTATCAATGGGTAACAAATTGTCGGAAGTCTGCGGTAGAGAGGCCTCTTCCCTTTACCCTATTTTTTTAGCTATACTCCGTTTGAATATTTCTCGGTATGTGGAGGATCCGGATGAAACGTTTTATACAAATAGGGATCGTGATCGGAGCCGCATTTGTGTTGTGGCAGGTGTCTGCCGATGCGCGCTTTCTCGATTTGAAAAAACAGGAACAGGCTCCGGTCCCGCAAGTGGCCCCTGTTCCGACTACCCAGCCCAACCCCAGTTTCGATTCAGAAGTCGCCCCCCAGGGAATCAGCCTTCGTTTTGAAAACCTTTCTTTAATCAATGTACTGAGAAATATTCAGGAGGAAACGGGCATTTTGTTTTCCATTGACCCTTCTCTTGAGACGGTTCCTTTTAGTGCCACTGTTCAAGCAGACAACTGGGAAGCGGCTGTGCACGAACTCTTAAAAGAATTCAGTCGCGTTGAAGTGTGGACAGACAACCTTGAAACCAGCAGGATCTGGATTTTATCAGGGCAAGGGGACATTCAGGAACCCGTTCAGCCTAACGCAAATATCCGCTTGAGCCGTCAGGCACAACCCAAAGTGCAACCGAAACGTCAACCCCGGTTCCGCGTTGCTCCGGCACCGGCTCCCAAGCCCGTAGCCAGTTCCAATATTCGGATAGAAGATCTTCCGCCACATATTCTTTTCGAGCCGGGAGTTCTCACCTTCTTCAAATCGAAAGGCATCGCACTACCCGATAACGTGAAGAACATGTTCGGCCCCAACCTCGAAGGGTTGCCGGCCAATATGCCCATCTCCCCACATATCCTGAACGACCCAACCTTTAAAGGCTTCCTCGAATCTAAAGGAATCCAGGCCCCAAAAGTCTAAAAGACCTGATCACCAAAATTCTTTAAGTAGTCGATGATCCGTTCCAGTTTTTCCTGATTAACAAACTGTTCGATGTCCTGTTTATCGGCATTGTCTTTGTGATGGAACTTTTTAAAATCTGTTAAAAACTTTTTTCGATCACCATCATTTGAAAATCCATACACTTCCAACAACCGCACACCCTTATTGCCTCCCCTGCCTTTTAAAGAATGGCAGAACAGGCAGTTGTTTTTGAACACTTCCAATCCTTCCCGAGCCTCCACCGAAGAACCAGCAATTCTTTCCAGCGGTGCGTAATAGTCGTTGAGTCGGACGAACTTCAGTTCGCGAATGTTCGCGGTCAAGAACCGCTCCTGAAAGGGCGGGTGTTTTCCGTCCGGAACTAAAATGAGGAGTGGATTCAACCAGTCGGGTTTAAAGCTCAAGAACGCCAGCTTTATCTTAGTGGCCAGCCGTAAATCATAGCGGTGAATATCATTGAGAGATAAAATCCCCTGGTAATCATCAAAGCAGTTCAAAAGCACGGCATCCTCACCGCGTTTCAGTTTAAACTGCTGCAGCAACTGGGAAAATGAAACCGCCGAAAACCGGGAGTCACTCATATGCATGGCCTTATCAAAATATTCGCTGGAAATTTGCTGTGCTCCCAGAGAATCGAGAAAGTCGAGAGAGTCGAGTTTGTGCCCGGTCCAGATTTCCGAAAACATCTGGCCTGAGGAATCGGCATGGGTGATGCGGAAAACCCTCTGCTCCCCCACCCCCGGCTTTTCGGGAGCCGAGCAGGCTGAAATGCATACTCCGGCCAGCAGGACCAGGACCCGGTAAAATATTTGTTTCATCGGGGAAAACCTTCTATGATAAACATAAGTTATTATTAACCCCCTGATTTTTATCAGGAAAAGGCCGTAACGCCTTAATTTAGCATGGAAACCACACCCACTTTAGAAATCAGCCCGGAAAAAATGGATTTCCGCGCTTATTCAATTTCATGGAACCTCACCAAGCGGTGCAACCTTAATTGTTCCCACTGCTATCTCGATGCGGACTTTCGTGGCGGCCTCAAAACCGATGAACTCAACACCGAAGAATGTTTCCGGGTGATCGACCAGATTGCCGAGGTCAACCCCAACGCGTTTTTGATCCTCACCGGCGGCGAACCGCTTCTTCGACCTGACATTTACGAGATCATCCGTTACGCCGCCGACAGAAAATTTATGGTTGTGCTGGGCACCAACGGCACCATGATCAACCGCGTCAATGCAGAAAAAATAAAAGCCGCAGGAGCCCATGGTGTAGGAATCAGCATCGACTCGATGAATCCAGACAAGCATAACAAGTTCCGCGGAGTGGAAAAGGCCTGGGAACTTTCCATGGATGCCTTCGATATCCTGAAAGAAGTGGGAGTTGATTTTCTCGTGCAAATGTCGGTTTCGGATATGAACTATAAAGAAATTCCTGAGGTGGTCGAGTTCACCGAAAAAATTGGTGCCATCGCTTTCAATCTGTATTTCCTGGTCTGCACCGGGCGTGGACAGGGCAACACCGATATTTCCAATGCGGCTTATGAGGAAGCCCTGAAAATGCTCTATGAGCAACAAATGAAATACAAAGGCCGGTTGATGATCAATTCCAAATGCGCCCC
>DODH01000287.1:477-6161 GCA_003545625.1 Nitrospina sp. | reverse complement strand
CTGATATAGAGCCTGTCGATTTTAAATTTAATAATTATGATAAATGGTTTAAGGTGTCCGGGCTGGTTTTCGGTATAGAAGAAACGACTGGAAAATATGATAATGAGCTGGCACTCAAGACGGGTTACTTAAAAGCTGTTGAAACCAGGGAGAAACTGGATCTTGCCCGGAAAAACCGCAAAATTACGCGGGCTCTGCTGGTGAGTGAAGTGGCAAACTATGATTTTGGCATTGGGGATGCAGGAGATTTGTTTGAAGCGCTCATTATATATACCCGAGTGTTGAGTGGCTATTATGATTCGGTTTATAACTTTAATCTGGCTGTTGCAGATTTAAATCGGGTAAAAGCTTCATGGACAGGGAAACCCTGAAGTATTGGTTGGCTTTAAATATGGTTGTTGGGGTCGGCCGGACCCTGTTTCACCGTCTTGTGCAGGGGTTGGGTTCCCCGCGTGGGGCGTTTTCCGCTTCGAGAAGCGATCTGCTGGGAATCCAGGGGATTGGCGGCAAAATAGCCAGCGAAATAAAGCAGTTTGATGTCGATTCTTCAGCCGAACGCGAATTAAGGCTGGCTGAAAAAGAAGGGGTGCGGATTTTAACGCTCGAAAGTGAGGAATATTCGCCCTTGCTGAAATCCATTTATGATCCCCCGCCAATTTTATATATACAGGGTAAACCTTTAAACACTATCACCTTGCCTTTAGCAGTTGTGGGAACGTGTACCCCTTCGGAATATGGAAGGTTGGTCGCGGAAAGACTTTGCTTGAAACTGGCTTCTGCAGGATTTAGTATGATCAGCGGCTTGGCCAGGGGGATTGATACATTAGCCCACAAGGCGGCTTTATCTGGTGGTGCAGATACCATTGCTGTTTTTGGTTGTGGGTTGGGGCATACGTATCCACCGGAGAATATTAATTTAAGAAAACAAATTGTCAAGCAGGGTGCGATTTTATCTGAATTTCCTATTCTCATGAGACCGGATCGGAATAATTTTCCGGCAAGAAACAGGATATTAAGTGGTTTGGCCTTAGGAACGGTTGTTGTTGAAGCGGCTGAAAAAAGCGGAGCCTTGATTACCGCCGATTTTGCTTTGGAGCAGGGAAGAGAGGTTTTTGCGGTTCCCGGAAATATCACCTCTCCCAAAAGCAAGGGGACCAATGGCCTGATTAAGGCAGGTGCAAAGCTGGTCGATGGCCCTGGGTCCATCCTTGAGGAACTGCTACCTGCATTGGGTGAAAGCTTGAAGGCTAAAGTTGAAAATGAAGAACTCAAAGTCAAACTTGATAATGATGAGGAAAAAAAGATTTTTTCACTGTTGTCTTTGGAAGGCAAGCATATAGATAATTTGATTGAAAATAGCAATTTGTCTCCCGCGCAAGTTTCGGCTACACTGTTGCAACTGGAATTGCGAGGCTTGGTTCGACAATTGAGTGGAAAAATGTATGTCTCTAATTGCGGTGATGAATAGAACTAGTGAGGAAGTATGGCTAAATCGTTATTGATCGTTGAGTCCCCTACCAAAGTCAACACGCTGAAAAAAATTGTTGGCAAGGATTTTATTATTAAGGCTTCGGTGGGCCATCTAAAGGATTTGCCCAAGAAAAAGCTTGGAGTTGATGTTGATAATGGCTTTGCTCCGGAGTACATCACCATCCGGGGGAAGGGGAAAATTCTCCAGGAGTTGAAAAACGCCGCCAAGAAAGTTGACAAGATTTATCTCGCTCCTGACCCTGACCGCGAAGGGGAGGCGATTGCTTTCCACATCGGCAATGAGGTAGCACGGTTTACCAAGGGCAAAATTTATCGAGTAGCTTTTAACGAAATCACCAAAAAGGCGGTTCTGGAAGCTATTAAGAACCCCACCGAGCTTAATCCCAACCGTGTGTACGCACAACAGGCACGTAGAATTCTGGATCGGTTGGTGGGATATAAGATCAGTCCCATCTTATGGAAAAAAGTTCATCGCGGGTTGAGTGCCGGACGTGTGCAATCTGTTGCTTTGCGAATTGTTTGTGAAAGAGAACGTGAGATTCTAGACTTCAAGTCTCGAGAGTATTGGTCAATCACACTGGAACTGGAGGGCAGTCAGAAACCCCAATTTGAGGCCAAATTATTTAAAATTGATGGCAATAAAGCCGAGGTTGCCAATAAAACTGAGGCAGACAAAATCCTCAAAGGTTTGGAAGGTGCCAACCCCGTCCTTGAAAATATTGTTAAGAAAGAAAGAAAAAGGAATCCGAGCGCCCCATTCATAACAAGTACTCTTCAGCAGGAAGCATCCCGAAAACTTAATTTCTCTCCCAAAAAGACCATGATGCTTGCCCAACGGTTGTATGAGGGCATTTCGCTGGGCAAAAAGGGAACAGTTGGCCTCATCACGTATATGCGTACCGATTCGGTAAGATTGTCGGATCAGGCTCTCGAAGAAGTCCGGGCGTTTGTGCCAGAAAAATATGGCAAGGAATATCTGCCTGCAAAACCTAATACGTATAAAAGTAAGAAATCGGCGCAAGAAGCGCATGAAGCGATCCGGCCCACTGATGTTCAATTGGAACCGAGTGTCCTCAAGGATAATCTGGAAAAGGACATGTTTCGACTTTATAAATTGATTTGGTCGCGTTTTGTCTCTTGCCAGATGGTTCCGGCAGTTTTGGATACCACACAGTTTGATATCCAGACGGGAAACTATTTGTTTCGCAGTAACGGCTCAGTATTAAAATTTGCGGGTTTTATGAAAGTCTATGTTGAGAGCCAGGATGATGAGCATAGCGATGAATCGAAAACAGAGGGTAAAGGAGATGACCGCCTGCTTCCCCAATTGGAAAAGGGAGAAACATTAAAAGTTCACGAAATACTTCCCGAACAACATTTTACCCAGCCCCCTGCCCGTTTTTCTGAGGCGATGCTGGTTAAGGAGCTGGAAGATAAGGGAGTCGGTCGGCCCAGTACTTATGCGGCGATCATCAGTGTGATTAAAGACAGGGACTATGTTCAAAACCTGGATCGACGCATGCAACCTTCTGAACTTGGATTTTTGATCAATGATCTTTTGGTAGAAAACTTTCCGGATATCATGACCACAGAATTTACTGCAAAAATGGAAGATCAGTTGGATGAGATTGAGAAAGGAAAGCTGGATTGGGTCGAAGCCCTGCAAGCTTTTTATACTCCCTTCAAAGCAGATTTGGAAAAGGCCGAAGAAAAGATGAAGGATTTTAAGGCCCAGGTGGAAGAAACCGACGAGGTTTGTGAAAAATGTGACCAGCCCATGATCATTAAATGGGGGCGGTTTGGCAAGTTCATGGCATGTTCAGGCTATCCCGAGTGCAAAAATACCCGGGATCTTGGAGAAAAAGGAAGTTCGGAGGATGGGGGCAAACCCGATGAGGTGGAAGGCAATTGCGATAAATGCCAGTCGCCGTTAATTATGAAAAGAGGGCGGTTTGGCAAGTTCATTGCTTGTTCCAATTATCCGGAATGCAAATTTACCAAAGCGATTGGACTTGGCATTGACTGTCCTGAAGAATCCTGTGAGGGAGAGATTGCTCCGCGTCGATCTAAAAAGGGAAGAACTTTTTATGGTTGCACGAAATATCCCGATTGCAAATTTACATCCTGGGACAAACCAATTGGAGAAGCTTGCCCGGAGTGTAAAAATCCCTTTTTGGTCGAGAAGTGGAAAAAGAATGAAGATCCTTCTGTGGTCTGTCCCAATTGCGGATTCAAGAAAACCAATGTTGCGGCTTAATCGGTTGTGAAGGATTTTTTAACAATTATCGGAGCAGGGCTTGCGGGGTCTGAAGCGGCTTGGCAGGCGGCAGAACGAGGAATACAGGTTGTTTTGCATGAAATGCGGCCGGTGACCCGTACACCTGCTCATAAAACAGGTAATTGCGCCGAACTCGTTTGCAGTAACTCCTTGGGAAACAATCTGGCTCATTCCGCGCCGTTTATCCTTAAAGAAGAACTCCGCAGTTTAAATTCCATCGTTATTGCCTCTGGAGATAAAAACTCCGTTCCGGCCGGTTCTGCGTTGGCTGTTGACCGGGATTTATTTTCACAAGAGATTACCTCAAAGTTATCCAATCACCCCAATATAACTTTCAAGCAGGAAGAGGTTGTAGAAATTCCTCAAGAAGGACCGGTTATTATTGCCACCGGTCCTTTGACCTCACCTCGGCTGTCAGAACAAATTTCAAAATTGATTGGTCAGGAATATCTTTATTTCTATGATGCGTTGTCTCCCATAGTTGATGCAGACTCCATAGATTATGATAAAGCGTTTTTTGCCTCGCGTTATGACAAGGGAGATGCGGATTACCTGAATTGTCCCATGAATGCGGATCAGTATTATGAATTTGTCCGGGAATTGAAGGCGTCGGAAAAGGTTTCCTTCGCCTCTTTTGAAAAGGCGATTTATTTTGAGGGGTGTATGCCCATTGAAGTACTGGCCGAGAGGGGAGATCGTACTTTGGCATTTGGTCCGTTAAAGCCGGTAGGTTTGCCCGTTCCTAAAACCGGCAGGATTGCCCATGCCGTGGTGCAATTGCGTCGGGAAAATCGGGAAAGTTCTGCCTATAACCTGGTAGGCTTCCAAACCAAACTCACTTATCCAGAACAGAAAAGGGTTTTTTCGATGATTCCCGGTTTGGAAAATGCCGAGTTTTTCCGATTTGGGGCTATTCATCGAAATACTTATATCAACTCTCCAAGCCTTTTGAATAATGAATTGGAATTAAGGAGTCGTCCAGGAACTTATTTTGCCGGCCAGATCACCGGTGTAGAAGGATATGTCGAATCGTCTGCGATGGGACTTTTAGCGAGTTTGAGCGCGGTGGCGAAATTAACGGGAAGCCACTACGTTCCACCCCCTGTCGATACCGCCCTGGGTGCTTTGATAAATTATTTAACTACATCGAGGAGTAAAGGGTTCCAACCTATGAATATAAATTTTGGTCTTTTTTGGGTTCAGGAAATGCGGATTCGCGATAAAAAGCTGAGGAATCAGAAGATTGCAATAAACGCTATAGAAAAGATAAAACTATGGAGTGAAGGACATCCCATTCCAGTCCACTAGCCGAGGTTACCGTTACGCTAGCAGTGGAGGCACTCTGCTAGAAAATTTTTAGACGATACAGACAGCCATGACTTGTTTTAGGTCGCAATCCCCTTTGAATACTTTATAGATTCCATCCTGTTTGAGAGTTGTCATTCCTTCTTTAAGGGCTTGTTTGCGTAAATCCTCGACTAGAGCTTGTTTCATAACCATTCTTTTAACTTCGTCGGTAGCTTCAAGGCATTCATGTATCCCGGTCCGTCCTGCATAACCGGTATCATTGCAGTTTTCGCATCCCATTGGTTTTTTCAACATTAAGTCATCAGAATATTCAATGTTCAGTTTTTCAAAGCCATCCCCATATTCTTTGGCTAATGAATCAAACTCTTCCTGGGTGGGGTGGTAGTCTTCCTTGCATTTCTTGCAAAGAGTACGAACCAGCCTTTGAGCGACAATGAGGAGCAGGGCATCGGCAAAGTTAAGCGGGTTCATCCCCATATCCAGAAGCCGGGTAATGGTTTCGGGAGCGGAGTTGGTATGCAGGGTACTGAAGACCAGATGACCTGTTAGTGACGCTTCCAAACCAATAGAGCAGGTCTCCGAGTCGCGCATTTCACCGACCATGATG
>DODH01000287.1:0-137 GCA_003545625.1 Nitrospina sp. | reverse complement strand
CCGCGTAGAAAAGATCTCATAGCACGCGCAAAGTCGAGGCCAATTTTGTTTAACATTTGAACTTGCCGAAGTCCGTCTTGGGTGATTTCCACGGGGTCCTCTGCCGTCCAAATTTTTCGTTCTGGTTTATTGATGTA
>DODH01000064.1:2911-3858 GCA_003545625.1 Nitrospina sp. | reverse complement strand
TGAAGGCAAAGTGGAAGTCGTGGACTCCATTTACAAACAAGGCCGTGTCAAGATCCTGTTCAAAAGATCGTTGGCGACCGAGGGAGAATTTGATGTCCAAATTCCTACTGAGCAGTTCATTCCGGTAGCTTTCCTGCAATGGGCGGGTAGAGATAAAGAGAGTGATGAGCATATGGCCATCTCTACCTGGTATTACACCATTCTGAAACCGGCGCTGCCTCAGTCTCTTTACTATATGCCACCAATAATAGCGGCCATTTTTGTCTGCTTCCAGGGTTGGGTGATATGGATGACAAAACGTACGCGTAAAATGTATGATGAAGGGAAAATTAGACGTGACGAGGTTCCCAAATAGTCATCATTAGTTCTATAAGGAAAGCCCGCCGATTTATCGGCGGGCTTTTTTGTTTTGAGAAGGAAAGGTAAAAGCAATCCCCTCAGTCTCCCTTATCAGAAGCAGGTTCAGGTAAAATCCCCCGGTCACGGGGCCTCTCGACTTGACGAGTTATTACCCCTACGGGGCACGAAGGTTAAGGAAGAATATCACGTGCCCATCGCCACCGGCGGTTCGCCGGTGGGCAAAAGCAATTTTCAGAGATGCTGCTTAGTAAAACGGGTTGTTCGGATTATAAAAGCGGGGAAGGAATTAATCTTCTTCGGTAACTTGTTCCAGATCCATATTTCCTTCAATAATTTCCCTGAGTGCTAATTCGAAAAAAGTTTTAGGGGAAGAGTATTGTTCGGGATCAACATCAATAGTAGGCTGGGCTCCGTTTTCAAGTTGATGAATCCTCTGTGTTACCAGGATGCATAACAGGAAGCGACTTTTTACTACATCTTGCGCCTGGCGAACCAACTCCAGGGTATCTTTCATTTCCATTTCGACCATTTTTTTCCTATTCGTAAAGGTTTTCCTCATTCTAAGGGTAATTCAGCTCCCTGTCAAC
>DODH01000064.1:0-2578 GCA_003545625.1 Nitrospina sp. | reverse complement strand
GGGCAATGGGCAAGGGCTTATTAAGCCGAGAAAACTCTTTGCTCGCCAGCAAAAGCTATTGCCATTTGCCTCCCTCTCTAGAGGGTTAGAATGGATTGGATGGTTTGAACTACGGTTTCGGTTTGTTCCCTGGAAACATCACGATGCAGAACCGCCCGGAAGACACCCGGATCGGTCATGAGAATTTTAATGGATTTGGCTTCCAGCAGATTTATAAAAGTATCTCCATCGACTTTGGGATGATTTAGTTTGAAAAAAACAATATTTGTTTTTATTTTACTTTGATCCAGTTCGATGCCTTTTATCAAGGCCAACTGTTCTGCCAGGGTTTTGGCGTTAAGATGATCGTCTTTCAAACGTTGTACCAGGTTTTCCAGAGCGACCAGGCCAGCGGCGGCCAGATGTCCGGCTTGGCGCATCCCACCTCCGACCATTTTCCTGAATTTTCTGGCACGTTGTACAAATTCCCGGCTACTGCAGATCAGGGAGCCCACCGGGGCGGACAGTCCCTTGGACAGACAAAACATAACCGAGTCGGCCTGCCTGGTCAGCGTCTCCACCTCAATATCCAGAGCCACAGCAGCATTAAAAATCCTTGCTCCATCCAGATGAATTTTGAGTCCGTATTTTGTGGCCAAGGCTCTCATGCTGTCCATGAATTCTGGGCTGAGGGGCGAACCCTGGCAAAAATTATGGGTGTTCTCAAGGCAAATCAGACGGGTAGGGGGGGAATGGATATCTGAGCTCCGTATCGATTGTTCCATCAATGGCAGGGTTAAAGTGCCATCCGGATTATTGGGGATAATTCTTGGGTGGACTCCCCCCAAGGCGGCTATGCCTCCCACTTCATGAAGGAAGATATGGCTTCGGTCGCCCAGCAATATTTCGTCCCCGCGTTGGCAATGGCTGAGTACACTGATGAGGTTTCCCATTGTGCCACTGGGTACAAAAAGAGCCGACTCCTTACCGGTTTTTTTTGCGGCCAGGATTTCCAGTTTTTTCAGGGTGGGGTCTTCTTCGAAAACATCATCCCCGACTTCGGCATTGGCCATCGCTTCACGCATGGCCGGGGTCGGCTGGGTGAGGGTGTCGCTTCTCAAATCAATCGGTTTCATTGTCTTCCTTTGCAGGCAGGCTTGCTTGGGGCTGTGGGTCTTTTTCCAATCGATTGCGCTTGACCCGGTAATAGGCCAGCGAAATGAAAAAGACCGGTATGACAAACCCACTCAATAAAAGGCCTTTTATTTTACCGGGGGGATAGTCCAAAGCCAGCAGTCCTTGGTACATCAGTTGGACCAGGTAGGCCAGCAGGCCACAGGCGATGAATAAGTAACCGATTCGCTTGGAGCCTTTAGGTCCCGGAAAAACGAAGGAGTAGGCAATGAAGTTCAAGCCCAGGAAAAGGATTCCGTTTAAAAACATCAGGTAAATGATCTGGTTCTGGGCTTGTGTTAGCACGAGCTATCCAATTTGAAAAGGCGTTAGGTGGTTTTTAACATTTTATAGGGTAAGTCAGGAGATATAAACTTTAAATTTTGGGGTTTTGCGGTGAGCAGGGGCTCTGTGTGGTGCATAAAAAAAGCCCGGTGCGGACTTGCATCCGACAACCGGGCTTTCTTAATGATTTGAGAAAAATTAGAAGCCTCGAGAAATTCCAAATACCACATCACCTTCACATGCATCCACAACACCACAGTTACGATCTTCTATGTCTGTGTTGACATACTGAAGACTAAGATCAAATCCGTTCGTGGAATAAGCGAAGCCAATGCTGAAATCTGCATAATCAGGATGTGTATAGCTTGCATTATCTTCAACCCATTGGTAGCCATAATGACCGGTAAATGTCAGGTTTTGAATCAAGCTAACCTCAGCATCCAAAGTCCAATAGGTGGCTTCATCAGATGATGCATAAAACTCCGGAGCAAAATTAACCCCCGTGGAGAGCGATAGTATTTCCCAGCTATACCCAATACTTGCAGTATATTCCATAAAATCGTAACTTAGACTATCTTGGGCTCCAGGATAGGTGTACCAAAGAAGTCCTAGGTCAATGTCGATACCATAATATTGCCTTGCAACACCACCGTAAAAGTCAAACTCAGTGCTGGCTCCTTGTCCAGCCGTTGCTCCTGATTCACCAAAATCTACATTGGAACCCCAAACCCCGAGGTAATAGCCCTTTTCATGCGCCCAATCAAAGCTACCTTGAATTGTTGGATGCCGATCGGTTTGGCTTAAACCTCTATAGCGGTAGTCGGTAAAAAATCCCAGAGAACCTGAAAAGCTACCTGGAATATTTATGAGTTCGGCTTCTTCCGCCTGGGCCTGATTAGTGGATCCTGCAGAAAACATCATGCTTAATACCAGAAGTGCTACAAATACTGATTTTAGAATAAACGAGGTTAAAATCCTTAAGCGGGTTCTCCTTCTAATCAATTTTAAACGTTGGTTTTCAAAACTAGTTGATAATTTTGTTTAAAGCCATTACTTTTAAAGGTAAGAAGCACAATTACAGTTAAAAAAAATATGATATAAATGTCAAAAAGTCAATTGTTAAAAGCTAATTTCAAGAAAC
>DODH01000178.1:2090-2568 GCA_003545625.1 Nitrospina sp. | reverse complement strand
TCGCACCAACCTGGTGAAGGCCATGCTTGAGTTGGGACATTTGGCGCTGGAACGCAAGCAGTGGGAGCCGGCAGTTTCTTTGTTTCGGGAAACTTTTGAAATTTCCGACCGCATTAATGTGAAAGAGGTTTCCTGGAGAGCTTTGCGTGGAGAAGGGCTCGCCCTCATTCAACTGGGGAAAAATCAGCCAGCCGTAGAAGCATATAAAAAAGCGGTGGCAGTGGTGGATGCCCTGCGCGCGGCCATCAAGGTGGAAGAATTCCAGAACGGATTTTTGACCGATAAGCAGGATGTGTATAAAGAGCTGGTCCTCCTGCTTTTGAATATGGGAAAGGTTAAAGAATCATTTCAATTCGCTGAACGCGCGAAATCGAGAAGTTTTATCGACTTGTTGGGAAACCAGAAAATCAGTTTGAAGAACGATGTCAGCAGGAGTTTGTATGAAGCTCTGAACCGCCAAAAACATTCCATCCGAAAA
>DODH01000178.1:0-1792 GCA_003545625.1 Nitrospina sp. | reverse complement strand
TGAACCGCCAAAAACAATCCATCCGAAAAACTGAAGAGTCCTTAATGGCCGTTCGCATTGCAGGCCGGGAGAAAGAAGCAAAAAAGCTGGCCGAGGACCTGGTGAAAGCCAGGAACCAGTATCAGGACCTGCTGATTTCTGCCAAGGAACAGAGCCCGGAAATTTCCAGCTTTGTCACGGTGGAAGCGATATCCCTTGAAACGTTACAGTCTTTATTGGCAGATTCGGTGGCGTTGGTGGAATACCTGGTGACGGAAAACGAACTGGTGGTCTGGGTGGTCACTAAAACGAAAATAGATGTTGCCCGCGTTCCGTTAGAAGAGAAACAGTTGAATGGTTTGATCGCCGATTATCGCGAACGCATACAAAAGCTGGCTCCCATCGAAGAACAGGCTCAGCTCCTGTATTCCCTGCTGATTAAACCGGTGGAGTCGTTTATTGCAGGGAAAAGATTTTTAGGAATTGTTCCCCACGGCCGTCTGCATTATATTTCTTTTTCCTCTTTAAGGGATGAGCAGAGCTACCTGATTGAAAAACATCCGCTGTTTTATTCCCCCAGTGCTTCAGTCATGCAATACACATTTAAGGAAAAGGCGAAGCGAAGCCGGGAAATCAAGGTGTTGGCGCTGGGGAATCCGGATCTGGGAGACTTCAATTATGATTTGCCCCTGGCGGAAATGGAGGCCAACGCCCTCAAATGGGATTTTCCGAAGGTTGATGTTTTTACGCGGAAGGATGCTACAGAGAGCTGGCTGAAAGAACATATCAGCGAATACCAGATCATACATATTGCTTCGCATGGTGAGTTCGATCCGGTCAATCCTTTATTTTCTTCATTAAAGCTGACACGTTCCGAAACAGAAGACGGTAATTTTGAGATGAATGAAGTGTTTGGCCTGGAGATCAATGCCGATATCGTAACCTTGAGTGCGTGTCAGACCGGACTGGGAGATATCGTTGGAGGAGATGAATTGGTGGGGCTCAACCGGGCTTTTATCTATGCCGGCACAAAGTCCATTCTTTCTTCATTGTGGCGGGTGAGTGATATCTCCACGGCGGTGTTAATCAAACATTTTTACCGGAACTACGGTCACGCAAACAAGGCCGAAAGCCTGAGAAAAGCCCAACTGCTGGTCAAGCGCCTTTACCCGCATCCCTCATACTGGGCGGGATTCAACCTTACGGGAGACTATCGATAGCAGTCTCTCTTGTTATTGATAATGTCGCGCTGCTATTTCCGGGAACTCCCAATCCAGTTTTTTCTTCAAATCTTTGACCATTTCGCGTTTTTTTCCTTTGGTGATGAAAGGAGGTGTTTCTCTCTCATGGAACAGCTTCCAATGCCTTTCATGCAACATTTTAGCTGAAAGGACCTTTTTGACCTCTCCCTCTGCATTATAAATAGTAACCGGGAAAAACATTCTTCTCACCTCCCCTTCATTCTGAAGTGGAATCAACCTCTATCCTGATAATTAATATAGGTTTGGAACAAAAAATTGCCACTTAAAATAAAGATAAATTTCAGGAATATTTGCATGGGTGAAACGACCTTATAAACAGGGAGGCTATAGAGTTTTTTTTAACCTTTAGGGGTCATCATGAGTTTTCATTTTGCCGCACATCATGGGATTTTCTGGCACGAGGATCACACGGACAGAGAACCGGGGGACACTTCCCGGTTAAATTTACAACGAGTCATTTTTGTAATTTGGATGACTGTTTTTTTATTTTCATGCTTGTTTTTCTTTAAATATCAGGTTCCAAAAAGATATAAAAATTAAAAATTGTCTTT
>DODH01000078.1:10192-23563 GCA_003545625.1 Nitrospina sp. | reverse complement strand
GGGGGTTTTGATACCAGTACCACGTCCAACAGTTTTGACCTGGGTGAAATGCGAAGCAGTATTGGTGCAGGCATCCGTTTTATTAGTCCTTTTGGTCCGTTGGGTTTTGCCTATGGTATCAAATTGGATAAAAAGTCCGGCGAAGAGGCGGCAGAGTTTCATTTCTCGGCAGGAAGTGCATTTTAAATAGAATCTTTTAGTCGGGCATTTTCTTTAAGGCAACCACCAGGTGCTACTAGCCCTTCTCTTGCTAGCAAAGAGTTATCCTTGATAAGCTGTTGCCAGTTGGGTCCAGCATCATGCTGGCGGCGGTTCGCCGGTGACCAAAAACAATTTTTAGAGATACCTTGAAAATTTAATTTTAAAAAGGATCATGTTTATGCGGTTAACAATTTCTCGGAGGCCCAGGATCATCTGGCCGCTACTCATTTTTGGTTTTTTCATTTGCGGACCTTTAACGGTTTCTTCTTTTGCCGCGGATAGCCGGATAGGATTTGTAGATATTCAAAAAGCAGTTTCTGGTACCAAGGAGTGGAAATCCAGTTTCAATAAATTTAAATTGGATTTTACAAAAGAGAAAAAAAGAATCAAGGCCAGGGAAAAAAAGATCCAAAAAATGCTGGGGGAACTGAACAAACAAAGTTTTGTTCTGGACCCGGAACTGAAAAAGAAAAAGGAAGACCGGCTAAGAAAAGAAAAAATAGCTTTTGAAAGATATGTCCAGGACCAGAACGCAGAGTTCGGAAAAAAAGAAAAAGAAATGACTCAAAAAATCCTTCGTAAAATGATGGAGGTCATAAAAAAAATCGGTAAGGAAAAGAGCTATACAATGATTCTGGAACAGAAGGTTGTTCTCTATCATGATAAGGGCAACGATTTGACGAAAATTGCGACCCGCACCTATGACAGGATCAATAAATAATTCCTGCAGGGCATCTCTAAAAATTGTTCTTGGCTATGAGCGGCCCTTATTTCATAAGGGCCTGCGAGTTGCCGCAGGGAAAATATCTGAATAAATAGAGACCCTGTACAAACTACAGTTGATAAAACCTGTTTGACCCCGCATTTAAGCTCGCTGAAATTTCTAGAAAAATCTTACAGGCTTGCAATTGCAAGAACGGACTCCTTCTCATGATGGACATTAACGAAATTAAAAAGATCATTCCCCACAGATATCCTTTTCTCCTGGTAGATAAGATTATCGAATGCGATATGGACTCCCGGATTGTCGGCATCAAAAATGTGACGGCCAATGAACCTTTTTTTCAGGGACATTTTCCGGAGTTTCCTGTTATGCCAGGTGTTCTTATTATCGAGGCCCTTGCGCAGGTTGCCTGTATTTTAGGAATCAAAATATTGGACAGGGAGGGTCCGTCGGCCGTGTTTTTTACCGGTATCGATAAGGCAAAGTTCAGGAGACCGGTTGTCCCGGGAGATCAATTGCGGCTTGAGTTGACTAAGATCAAGCAGAGGGGAACGTTTTTCCGGTTTGAGGGCAAAGCGTTTGTAGAGGATGCTTTGGCCACCGAATGTACCATTCAGGCAATGCTCGGTAAAGACTGATATTGTAAACGGCTGGCACTCACATTTTTTCATCTCGCGTATTTCCCAGCCCGTAGCCAGCCAATGAAAATTGGTTTTATCCCGTGACTATTCATTCGAGTTCAGTCATTCACCCGGATGCCGAATTGGCCCGTGGAGTTACGGTAGGTCCTTTTACTACCATTGGTTCAGATGTCCGGATCGGTGAGGGAACGATTGTAGGGCCCAACGTATTGATTGAAGCGGGTACGGTCATCGGGAAAAATTGTAAAATCTTCCATGGTGCCTCGCTGGGTGGAGAACCCCAGATTCTTAACTTTGAAAACGTTCCCGCCACGGTGGAGATTGGCGATGGAACGGTGATTCGAGAGTATGTCACCATACATCGATCGGGTAACGAAAATGGAGTGACCCGTGTTGGCAAGGGTTGCCTGCTCATGGCCTATTCGCATTTGGGTCATGACTGCGAAATTGGTGACCAGGTGGTGATTGTAAATAGTACGAGTTTAGCCGGCCATGTTATTGTAGAGGACAGGGTTTTTATTTCGGCTCTGGTTGGTGTTCATCAATTTGTCCGAATAGGTCGGTATGCCATGGTTGCGGGACTGGCAGGTGTGAATCAGGATGTTCTTCCCTTTTCCATAGTGGAAGGAAACCGAGCCCGACTTCTCAGTGCAAATGCGGTGGGACTCAAGCGGGCAAATTTCAAACCGAAAGTCCGGGCGGCGATAAAAAAAGCCCTGAAATTCATTGCCCAACCAGAATTGAATACCAATCAGGCTGTAAAAAAAATTGAAGCGGAAATTGAAATGTCCGACGAAATTTATTATCTTATTAACTTTATAAGAAATTCTTCCCGGGGAGTAACCAAGTAGTGGCAAAAGTAAAAGCTGGTGTGGTTGGAATTGGCAGAATGGGTGAATACCATGTTGGGGTTCTGTCCGAAATGCAGGAGGTGGATCTTGCTGGAGTGGTGGATGTTGATCCTCAGCGCCGAAAGGTCATCCATGATAATTATGGCGTGCCCGGCTATGTGGACTGCAAGGACCTTTTTGGACGGGTTAATGTCGCAGTAGTCGCGGTTCCCACGAGCCTGCACTATCCTGTTGCCAAGGAACTGCTTAATAATGGTATCCATGTTCTGCTTGAAAAGCCTTGTGCCCACAACCTCGATCATGCCCGCGAACTTTTCCAGTTAGCCCAGGACAAGGACCTGATTCTGCATATCGGTCATGTGGAACGTTTTAATGGAGCGGTGCAGGAACTCCACAAAATTGTTGAGTCGCCAATTTTTGTGGAGTGCAAACGCATGGGCCCTTTCACAGAAAGGATCGAGGATGATGGTGTGGTGATGGATATCATGATTCATGATATAGACATCGTTCTTAACCTGATTAAATCCAAGGTGATCAAAACGCATGTTATTGGAGCTTCGGTTTTTTCTGAAAAAGATGACCTCGTGAGTGCCCAACTCGAATTTGAAAATGGATGCGTTGCTAACATTGTTGCCAGCCGTGTTTCACATAATAAAGTCCGAACCTTGTCGGTAACCCAGAAAGACTCCTTTGTGGTTTTGGATTACACTGACCAGGAAATTTATGTCCACCGCAAATCATCTTCAGAGCATCAAATGACTAAAGGTGCACTGCGGTACAAACAGGAATCGCTGGTCGAACGGATTTTTGTCCACAAAGATAATCCCCTCAAACTTGAGCTCCAGCATTTCATTGATTGCGCTAAAAATGGAAGCCCTCGAAATGTTGCGGTGAATGATGAACTCTATTCGCTGGAAATCGCCCTGGATATTCTTGGCCAGTTTAACCAAAAAATAAAAAAGTAGGGACGGAATCCACATCGCCCATCGGATTTTTGCAATTGTTTAGAACAACTGGCACGCCTTCTGTAAATCTTCATTAGCCCATCAACATGCATACCACTCTTGATAGGATAGGCCTTATTGCTGGAACGGGAGAAGTTCCCGTATATTTTGCGCGGAAAGCCAGCCAGCTTGGGATAAAACTTATCAGCATTGGTTTCTCAAAGGAAATCCAAAACGATCTGGCACCGTTTTCGAAAGAGTGCTATTCGATTGGAGTCGGTCAGCCGGGTAAAATCTTTAAGACGCTACAGCAGAACAATGTGAAAGAATTGTTGATTCTGGGCAAGGTTGATAAAAGCATCATTTTTAAACTACAGAAGTTCGATTTTAAAGCCCTCCAATTTTTCAAAAACATTGCGACCCATGAAGACAAAGTTTTACTGTTGGGGGTGATTAATGAGCTCGAAAAAGAAGGTTTCAAGGTTTTAAGTCAAAAGGAATTTTTGTCAGATATTTTTCCTCAAAAAGGAAACCTGGCCCGCCGAGAACCCACAAAGCAGGAGTTGGAAGATATTGCATTTGGATTGCCCATTGCCCGAAAATTGGCGGACATGGAAATTGGCCAGACGCTGGTAGTAAGAAATAAAACGGTGGTGGCCGTTGAGGCCATGGAGGGAACAGATCAGGCTATTCAAAGGGGATGTGATTTGGCCCAGGGAAAATGTGTGGTGATCAAAGTCAGCAGAACCAATCAGGACTATCGCTATGACAGCCCAGGAATTGGACCGCAAACAATCAATATACTGGCCCAAGGCGGGGCAGGGGTTCTGGCGCTAGAGGCAGAGAGGGTCATGGTGGTGGAGCAAGAAAAAGTTGTCGCTCTGGCTGATGCGGCCAAAATGGCCGTGGTCTGTGTCTAACCACCGGCCGGTAGCAACTGGCAATAGCTTTTGTTGGCAAGCAAAAAGTTGTCTCGGCTCAAAGAGGCTTTGCTGTCTGCTTCCAAGCAGGAAAATCAAATCCCCCCAACTCCCTTCGTAGAATACCCCTTCGGGGTATGAAGGTTAATGAAGAGGAATCACGCATGCCCCGAATAGGATAGCTGGGGCGATTTACAACCTCTCATGTAATATGCAGGCTAGCTACGGTGCAATGAGTATGGCTTATCATAATGAAAGATAATCGTCCCCACTTTTTAATTATAGCCGGCGAGGCATCAGGAGATTTGCATGGCTCGAATTTGGTATCTGCTTTAAAGGCCCTTTTGCCTCATGCCCGTTTCTCCGGGATGGGTGGGTCACGAATGCAGGAAGCAGGCGTGGATACGCTGTTTGGCATTGAACGCATGGGCACGGTCGGAATCGTCGAGGTGCTGGGAGACTTTGGCCATTATTACGGAGTCTATCGCACATTGATGAAAGAAATCGCCTCGTGCCGTTATGATGCGATAATTCTCATCGACTATCCCACGTTAAATCTTCGACTGGCAAAACAGGGGCGGCGTTTTGATTGTCCGGTATTTTTTTTCATCAGCCCGCAGATTTGGGCATGGAGAAAGGGCCGGATCAAGGGGATCCGGGAATCAGTGCGAAAGATGTTTGTCATTCTTCCGTTTGAGGAAAAGCTGTATTTGGATGCCGGGGTGGATGCAGAATTTTTGGGGCATCCGTTTATAGATATGGTCCATCCAAGCAGGCCTCGCGAAGAGAGCTTGGAAAAATATTCCCTGAATGTGGGGGTCAAGACTATCGGGCTTCTGCCCGGAAGCAGGATGAACGAGGTCAACTCCCTTTTAGATGTGATGATTCAGGCGGCGGAAAAAATCCGCAGCGAACTGGGTTCCTGTCAGTTTCTTCTCCCTATTGCGGACTCCATTGATCCCGATCTAATCCGCCAACGGTTGGGAGCCAACCCGCTTGGCATCCAATTGATACAGGGGGAAACTTATGATGTGATGAATAGTTGTGACATGTTGATCATTGCATCCGGTTCTGCCACTCTGGAAGCAGGTATCCTGGGGTGCCCCATGGTCATTGTCTACAAGTTGAATCCCTTGACTCACTGGCTGGCGGACCGCTTGATAAAAATTCCACTTGTGGGGCTGGTGAATATTGTCGCGGGGGAAGAAGTGGTGCCCGAATTGATACAGCATAAAGTGACGGCGGAAAATATCTCCTCCGAGGCACTTGCAATATTGCGTACTCCAGAAAAAGAACAGGCTATGCGTGAGCGTCTTCTTAAAATCCGGGAATCCCTGGGAGAACCCGGAGTCATGAAGGCTGTTGCCAAACGTATTGCTGATTTTATGGTTGAATTGAGCGCTAATGAAAAAACTCCTGTTTAATTACGTAATTCCATACCTTCTTTTTGGAGTGGTCTATCTCTGGTGCATGACCCTGCGCTCAAAAAACCTGAATGAGGAAGAAGAGAACCATTTCAAGAATCTTACCGGACCTTATATTCTCACCCTGTGGCATGGAAGAATCTTTTACCTGTTTTATTATCTTCGTCGGCACCCGGATTATTTCCTGCTGATCAGCCCGAGTGAAGACGGCGATCTTTTGGCCCGTCTTGCACGGTTGATGGGCTATTCCGTGATACGTGGGTCCACTTATAAAAAAGCTGTTTCAGCAGCCCGGTCTCTGATTAAAGTTCTGCGCAGAAATCAGAGGATCATTATCATTGCCGATGGTTCCCGCGGACCGAGATGTGTGGCTCAGCCGGGATCCGTGCAACTGGCAGGAATAACCGGAGCGCCCATTTTCCCCATGACTTTCGGAACCAAAAATAAAGTGGTCTTAAACAGCTGGGATAAATTTGTCATTCCCCTGCCTTTTACCCGCTGCACCCTCAACTTTTCTTCACCCATATCTCTCCCGCCAAAATCGTCTGAACAAATCATAGAGGAAAAGCGATTGGAGTTGGAAAACGCCCTCAATCGAATAAACAAAGCGAGTGACGAAGGCTAAAAAACGCTTTAAAATTAAACATTTCCGTCCCTTAAATGCCTTAAATATGGGCATGTAAGCACGTTTGAATTTGCCTATAGGGTGTGGTATAGTTCGCCCGTATCCTGAATCCCTTTAATTTTATATGTTTTTAGAAGAACCTGTCGAAGGGGTTTAGGGATTCTTATTGGCACGAATATTGAACTAAATAGAAGTAACCGGTTAGAGGGAGGCGGGAGAAAGAATCATTATGGCTTGGAAAAATTTCTAGCCATAAAGACAATCGTTTGCCAGCTCGGGTCCTTTTTGAACATACGAGGAAAACAAATATGAAAAAGGTTGAGGCGATCATCAAACCGTTCAAGCTGGATGAAGTGAAAGATAAGTTGAACGAGATCGGGGTAAAGGGAATAACCGTCAGCGAGGTGAAGGGATTTGGCAGGCAAAAGGGTCATACCGAGCTGTATCGTGGTGCGGAATATGTGGTGGACTTTCTTCCCAAAATTAAAATGGAGATCATCGTCAGCGACAACCAAGTGGAAGATGTGATCAATACCATTATGCAGGCCGCACAAACCGGCCGGATCGGTGACGGAAAAATATTTGTAATAGATCTTCAGGATATCGTGCGGATTCGCACCGGAGAGCGCGGAGAAGATGCTATCTGACCCAAGAATTCTGTGTCCTATCTAAAAGAATAATCAAAAACTTCCCCATCCGGGATTGCTGGATTTTATATATAAAACTGGAGCCGTAATGACGGTACCGGTTTTTTACGTCTTTTTTATGATTTCAATCTCTAACTATTTTTTGCAGGAGAACCTTTAATGACCCCCAAAGAGGCAGTAGATTTCGCAAAAAAAAATAATGCCAAAATTGTAGATATGAAATTCATGGATCTACTTGGATCCTGGCAGCATTTTTCTGTGCCCATGTGTGAGTTGGAAGAACATCTTTTTGAAGAAGGACTGGGGTTCGATGGCTCCAGCATCCGCGGATGGCAGGCTATCAATAACAGCGACATGCTGGTCATTCCCGATCCGGCTACCACGGTCATAGACCCGTTTATGAAAGATGTGACGGTTAGCATGATCTGTAATATTGTGGACCCGATCACCAGGGAAAAATACAGCCGCGATCCTCGCAATATTGCTCAGAAAGCGGAAGCCTATCTTAAATCTACTGGAATTGGAGACACTGCCTACTTTGGCCCGGAAGCGGAATTTTTCGTTTTTGACAATGTTCAATACGATTCCAGCGCGAATGAATCGTTTTATTCGATCGATTCTGTTGAAGCAAAATGGAACACCGGCCGGGATGAAGACCCTAACCTGGGTCACAAGCCGAGACATAAAGAAGGTTATTTCCCGGTTGCTCCTACCGATACGCTTCAGGATATTCGCTCTGAGATGATGTTGCTCATGGAGCAGGTTGGCATTACCATGGAATGCCACCACCACGAAGTGGCAACGGGAGGACAATGTGAAATTGATATGCGTTTTGCTCCGCTGGTTAAATGTGCTGACAGCCTGATGTGGTACAAATACATCGTTAAAAATGTTGCCAGGGCGCATAACAAAACTGCAACCTTCATGCCCAAACCCATGTTTGGCGATAACGGAACCGGGATGCACGTCCATCAGAGTATCTGGAAAGGTGGTAAACCCCTGATGGCCGGAAACAGCTATGCGGGTTTCAGTGAAATGGGTATGCACTACATCGGCGGTATTTTGAAACATTCCCGGGCGATTTGTGCTTTTGCCGCGCCGACTACTAACTCCTACAAACGGTTGGTTCCCGGCTTCGAAGCGCCAGTCAACCTGGCTTATTCCAGCCGTAACCGGAGCGCGGCCATCCGTATCCCCATGTACTCGCCCAGCCCCAAGGCGAAGCGATTGGAAATCCGTTACCCCGATCCTTCTTGTAATGGTTATCTGACTTTTTCGGTAATGCTTATGGCTGGCCTGGATGGCATTGAAAATAAAATTGACCCGGGTGAACCTCTGGATAAAAATATTTACTCGCTTGGACCGGAAGAGTTGGCGAAGATTCCCACCTTGCCTCACTCTTTGGATCAGTCCCTGCAGGCTCTGGAGGATGATCATGAGTTTCTCCTTAAAGGCGATGTGTTCACCCAGGATCTGGTCGATACCTGGATCGAATATAAACGTGAAAACGAAATAGATCCCTTGCGTCTCAGGCCGCATCCCCTGGAATTCGAAATGTATTACGATTGCTGATTCCGAACTTGAATTTAAAAATCCCCTGGGTTTTCCCAGGGGATTTTTTTTGTGATAGATTAGGCAGAGTTTAAAACCCGAATCTCTATAATAATTATTTTATGACCTTCAACAAAGCATTGATCTATAGAATTCACCAGCGCCAACCCTGGGACGAAACACTGCCTTTGCAGGCTTTTGGCTTTCGTGAACCTGAAACCGCCTGGAAAAACCTCGTTGCCCTGGCGGGCCATGCCCAATTTGAAAAACTATATCCCGATTTCTTCCGGATTTTGTTGGAACTGATTGCCAGTTCGCATAACGCGGATATGGCATTGCACAATTTCGAGCGCTTTTCAGAGAAGTTTTTAGACAAGGATCATTTATACACGCAACTGACCGAATCGCCTTCCCTGTTTGTAGCCCTGATTTTTTTGTTTTCCGGTAGTCAGGTACTCACCGATGCCCTGCTCAAAGAACCGTCATATGTAGATTGGTTGAGCCGACCCGAGACCTTGGCCAATTCCAAATCGAAAGATATGCTGATGCGTGATTTCTATGAAATGGCCGAATTTCAAAGCAAAAATATTTTTTCTGTTCTTCGAAAATTTAAAAAAAGGGAATACATACGAATCGGGCTACGCGACCTGCTGGGTAAGGTTGGCTTCAAGGAAACGGTTGAAGATATTTCCAATCTTGCCGATGTTTGTCTGCAAGCCGCCTATGAGCATGCAGACCGGGAATTGCAAAAGAAATTTGGCAGACCCGTTTATCAGGATGCTAATGGAAACTGGATAGAATCGGAATTTGCTATTCTCGGTATGGGTAAACTGGGAGGCCGCGAACTCAATTACAGCTCCGATATTGACCTGATTTATATTTATACTTCCAGCCAGGGGGAAACGCGCTCTACGAGCGAGTCGTCTATCACCAGCATTTCCAATCACGAGTACTTCACCAAACTTGCGTTGGACATCACCAAATCCCTCCACGAAATAACCTCCGATGGCAATGTGTTCCGGGTTGACTTGGAGCTTCGACCGGAAGGGAATAGTGGTGAAATTGTGAATTCCCTGACCAGTTGCGAAATTTATTACCAGTCCTGGGGAAGAACCTGGGAAAGGCAGGCCCTCATCAAGGCCCGTGTTTCGGCGGGCAGTGAAAACCTGGGCAAAGAATTCTTCGAAATGATCGAACCGTTTATTTATAGACGAAGCCTGGACTTTGAAGCTATTGAAGAAATAAAGTCCATGAAATACCAGATCAATAAGAGCCTCAAGGGAAAACACTCTAAGGGAAATATCAAACTGGGATTCGGGGGCATCCGGGAAGTGGAATTCACCATCCAGGCCTACCAATTGTTACTGGGCGGTAGGGATAAAAGTCTGCGCGTTCGCGATTCATTAGGAGCTATGAAAACTCTTTACGAAAAAAATATCCTGACTGAGGCGGACCATAACCACCTCCGCGAAGCTTACATCTTTTTGCGAAACCTGGAAAATCGCGTGCAGATCACCTTCGGCCTGCAAACCTACCTCTTGCCGGATAACGAGATAGATCTTGCGGTGCTAGCGCGAAAAATGAGGATAGCAGGCGACAGCCAGAAAAACCTGGCTGACAACCTGATGAAGGAATATGAAACCCATACCCGGTTCGTGGGAACGTTGTTTGCTGAACAATTTGTCGAAAAAGAAAAACGGGAAGCGGCAGAAACCCTTTCCAGCGAATGGGACCGTTCCCGGATAGGGGAGGAACAGTTTACTGAAAGCATGCTAGCGGAAATTCCCTTTCTTCCCGACCCGAAAAGAACTTATCGGTTTCTGAAGTCCTTTCGTGACGGGACGCAGTTTTCGCATCCTTCCGTGCAAAGCATTCAGGAGTTTTACAGCATCATTCCTAAAATTTTTCAGCAGTGCCGAAGGGTCCCAAAACCAGATGCTGCCATCGAGAACCTGTGTCGGTTTGTGGAAGCGACCGGGGCCAGAGAATCTTTTCTCAGCCTGTTCCAGAGTAATGAAAAATTTCTTGAGTTATTGCTCATACTTTTTGGAAGCAGTGGAATGCTTTCGCAAATTCTAATCAAGCGGCCCGATCTGGTAGATGTGCTGACCGACATGGAGGCTATTTACAGATTCAAGCTGGCGGAGAAAATACAAGAAGATTTAAACAGTGCTTTAAAAACTTCCCCGGATTTTGAATCCAAGTCTCTAGTGCTTCGGCGCACTAAACAGGCAGAAGAACTTCGCATCGGTGTGCGCTACTTGATCAAAGAAGCAGACCTTGCAGGAACCTTGGAAGACCTTTCCAATCTTGCTGATGTTTTTTTGCAGACTGTTTATCGCATTGCCTGTGAGGAACAAAAATCCGGCAACCACAATGACTTTTGCATCATCGGCATGGGCAAGCTTGGAGGGCATGAATTGAATTTCGGCTCAGACCTCGATGTCTTGCTGGTCTACGATGAAGGAGAAAGCGATCCTCCGCCCGAAGGCTTTTCCGGTTACTATTCCGCCCTGTCGCAGATGATCTATAAACTGACCTCAGAAATGACCTCGGCCGGTTATGCCTATAAAATTGATACCGAGCTAAGGCCCGAGGGCGATGCGGGGGCACTGGTGCTTTCTGTTCAGGGCTACGAAAAATATTTTAAATCTCGCGCCAGAATCTGGGAGCAACAGGCTCTGGTGCGGGCACGATTTGTGGCGGGCAACGCTGAGGTCGGAAAAAAGTTCATCGAGGCGGTGCACCAGTTTGTTTATCAGGACAAGTTTGAATATGGGTCTCTCATAGAAATATCGCGCCTGCGGGAAAGAATGGAACAGGAACTGGCAAAAGAATCCACCAAAGGCAAGAACGTGAAACTGGGATTTGGCGGTTTGGCCGATATTGAATTCGCGGTACAGATTATCCAGCTGATGCACGGCAAAAAGTTTCCGCGCCTTCGGCAAACCAACACACTCTCAGCCCTGAAAAGTTTTGTCGCTCTTGGATTGATCGATCAGGATATGGCGGAAGAACTTCAGGACAGCTACCTTTTTCTGAGAAACCTGGAATGCGCTTTGCGGATCATTCGGCAGACTCCCACCAACACCCTTCCCAAGGATAATAAGGAGTTGGCGCCTTTGGCGCGATTACTCGGATACGAGGAGGCTGAAATCCAGGCAGGTTCCCTGCTCATCGATTATGACCGTCATACCCAACGGGTGCGAAAACATTATCGCAAAACCATCGGCAATCTCCTCCGTGCCGGCCAAGCGGCCGGTGGCAATGTGCAATAACTTTTTCTCGCCAGTAAAAGCTATTGCTCATTGAGTCCACCATCACGCTGGTGGTTGAGTTTGTAGTCGATGCTGTCGATCAGGGCTTGCCAACTGGCTTCGATAATATTTTCGGAGACGCCTACTGTGCCCCATTTGGAATAGTGATCGCCAGATTCTATCAGCACTCGTGTTTTGGCGCGGGTGCCTTTTTTTTCTTCCAGAATACGCACTTTGTAGTCGTAGAGGTTGACCTCTTCAAGTTCCGGGTAAAATTTGACCAATGCTTTTTTGATGGCCTTATCCAGAGCGTTGACCGGCCCGGTTCCCTCGGCGGCAGAAACCTCCTGAACGCCGTTGACCCTCAGCTTGACGGTGGCTTCGGAGATAGGTTCTTCATCTTCCCTGCGTTTTTCAACGATGACACGGAACCCGATAAATTCGAAAAAGATTTCTTTTTGTCCTAGCGCGTCACGCATCATCAGTTCAAAAGAAGCTTCGGCGCCTTCATACTGAAAGCCCAGGTTCTCGGACTCTTTCAGCGATTCAAGAATTTTCTGCACCTTCGGGTCCTTGTCGTCAATGTCTAACCCATACTCTTTAGCTTTGTGCAGTATATTGCTTTTCCCCGAAAGGTCGGAAACCAGAATGCGCTGGTGATTGCCCACTTTTTCGGGTTGGACATGCTCATAGGTTTTTGAGTTTTTGCGCACCGCGCTGACATGCACACCGCCCTTATGGGCAAATGCGCTTTTTCCCACAAACGGTTGCTGGTTCCAATGCGCTTTGTTGGTCAATTCATCCACAAACGCGGAAACATCTTTCAGGCTTTGCAGTTGTTCATCGGTGACGCAGTTGATCCCCATTTTGATTTTCAGGTTGGGGATAATGGAAACCAGGTTGGCGTTTCCGCATCGCTCTCCATAACCGTTGATGGTGCCCTGCACTTGTTCGGCTCCCGCTTGAACGGCAGTGAGCGTGTTGGCGACCGCCACCTCTGAATCGTTGTGGGCATGGATGCCCATTTTAACGGAAACGGATTTTTTAACTTCTTCAAAGATCGAACGCACTTCATGCGGAAGCGAACCGCCGTTGGTATCGCACAGGATGATCCAGTCGGCGCCCGCCGATTCGGCTTCCTTGACGGCTTTGAGGGCGTATTGTGGATTATTTTTGTAGCCATCAAAAAAATGTTCGGCATCAAAGAGAACCTCTTCGCGATGCTTTTTCAAATAGGCGATGCTCTCAAAGATCATGCGTAGGTTTTCATCCAGACTGGTGGATAAGGCATCTTTCACATGCATATCCCAGGATTTTCCAAAGAGAGTCACTACCTGGGTCTCGGTTTTCAGCAGAGCCTGCAAAACGGTATCGTTCTCCACCGTTTTCTCTGGATAACGGGTACTACCGAAGGCGGTGATTTTTGTTTGGGAAAAGTGGGCACGCTGGGCCTTCTCAAAAAAATCGATATCTCTTGGATTCGATCCAGGCCAGCCGCCCTCTACATAATGCACTCCCAGTTCGTCCAGTTTGTGGGCGATGCGGATTTTATCCTCGACAGTGAAGGAGATACCTTCCGCCTGGGA
>DODH01000078.1:663-9867 GCA_003545625.1 Nitrospina sp. | reverse complement strand
CCGTCCCTGAGAGTGGTGTCGTATATTTTCACAGAACTCATTTTTAAACAGCTTTCAATTTCCCCTTTTGTGGGGTTTTTTCCTAACTTCCCCTCTGTTAAGGGGGGATTGAGGGGGGTTGTTAAAATAAATTTTCTTTAAGTACCCCGCGACTTATGGCGGGTAGTATTTATTTTTTCGTTGTTTTCTTTTTAATGGCTTTACCTGCAGGCTCAAAAGCGTCATGCAAGGCGTTGATCGCCAGTTTGGAATATTTTTGTTCAATGATGCAGGACACTTTGATCTCTGAGGTGCTGATCATAAGTATGTTAACTTTATGGGCCGACAAGGTTTTAAAAATTTGCGCCGCCACTCCCGAGTGACTGCGCATGCCTGCTCCAACAATGGAAATTTTAGCGATTTTGGCATCGGCACTGACCTGTGTGGCATGAATTTTTTTTGCCACTTTATTCATGATGACCATGGCCTCATCCAGTTCTTCCCGTTGTAGTGTGAACGACAGGTCGGTGTGCCCCTGTTCGCTGACATTCTGAATGATCATATCAACGGAGATGGATGCCTTTGCCAAAGGCTCAAAAATATTGGCAGCGATGCCCGGTTGGTCGGGAACTTCCTTCAGGGTGATTTTTGCCTGGTTCTTGTCGCACATGATTCCGGAAACTACCGGTTGTTCCATATTTGCATCCTCCTCGCAGATCAAAGTTCCCTTGTCTCCTTCCTCAAAAGAAGATTTAACAATCAGGGGCATCTTGTATTTATGGGCAAACTCCACACAACGGATTTGCAGGACTTTGGCTCCCAAGCTGGCCATCTCCAGCATCTCATCATACGATACCACATCCAGCTTTCTGGCTTGGGGTACCATTCTCGGATCGGAGGTATAAACCCCATCGACATCGGTACAGATTTCGCATTGCTTAGCGCCCAGCGCAACTGCCAGGGCTACCGCCGAGGTGTCCGACCCGCCCCGCCCCAAAGTCGTCACATCGCCTTCCGGGTTGATGCCCTGGAATCCGGCGACCACGATCACATGATTTTCCTTCAGCATTTTGCGCGCCCGCTTAGCATCAATATTCTTGATGCGAGCACGGGTGTGGGTGCTGTCTGTTTGCAGGCCAATCTGCCTTCCCGTCATGGAAAGGGCGGGAATGCCACGGGTTTGCAGGGCGATGGTCAGTAGGGCGGCCGAAATGCGCTCGCCGGATGACAAGAGCAGGTCGATTTCCCTGCGGGCTGGATTTTTAGACAGACTGCGTGCCATTTTCAGCAATTTATCGGTTTCCCCCGCCATAGCGGAAACTACGACAACAATATCGGTGCCGGTTTTTCGTATTTTGACAATTCGGTCGGCCACACGTTCGATCCGCTCCAGGGTTCCCACCGAGGTGCCGCCATATTTTTGTACGATCAAAGATTTATTCATAAATTAGTTTGCCAGAAAAGCCGTCAATAAACTGGGTGCGCTGGTAGCAATATATTTTTGTACGATCAAAGATTTGTTCAAAATTGGTTTGCCAGAAAAGCCGTCAATAAATCGGGAGCGTTAGGGAATAATTTTCCTGTTTCTAAAAGTTGTTCATCATATTGTTTGGTGTTTCCCGATGCGGCGGGATAAACCAGATAGGGAACCACAGACCGATCATATTTCATCAATTGAGCGGAGCTGATATGGTTGACCACCACCAGTAATTTTATATTTCCCATCGCCTCCATTGCCTGGACCAGTGGGCCAATGACCTGGGCATCGAAGTCTTCGATCATTAAAATCTTATCGTCAATATCGCCTTTGAGCGAAACTTCTTCTCCTGCTGAAATGTGCAGGAAAACGACATCTTTGTTTTCCAGTTCCTTGAGTGTCGCAGAAACTTTTGCGGAATAATTGGTGTCGGAAAACCCGGTTGCTCCTTCCACTTCCACGACATTCATTCCGGTGAGCTTGCCGATTCCCTTAACCATCAAAGATGCGGAGATTAAAGATGCGCTTTTTTCATACCGTTCCCGGAAGGAGGGCAGGTTGGCGAGTTTGCCGTTTCCCCAAAGCCAGATACTGTTGACCGGGTCTTTTCCTTCGGCAACACGTTTTTTGTTGTAGGCATGGTTGTGAAAAATAATTTGCGCCTGGTTCATCACGAAGACCAGTTCGCGAACCGCGTTTCCCTCCGGCATGAATTGGCGGATTCCCTCGCCGATGAGTTCGTTGGGCGGAGACAACCTTTCTGAAATTGGCGGCATTTTTATAAACATCAGGTTATGATACCCGCCACCATTATGGAACGTAACCGGAGTATCGACTACTTGTTCTTTAAGGGCATCCATGAGAAGGCCGGAATCATCATGGGAAAGATGCTCGCCAGTATAATCTTTCATGACCATATCATCATGGGTGGGTTGCAGGGTGACCAGATCGCAACAGAGCGCAACCTCATCCGGTGCTGGTTTTACCCCTAATCCTATTGCTGAAAGCTGAGCGTGGCCCGAAGAATATTTTTTTGGATCGAGGCCCAGAAGTCCCAGACAGGAGATTTCATTTCCCGGATACAAATCATCCGGTATGGTTTGAACGGGTCCGTATGTTGCGTTTTGCGTCAGGGCATCCAGGTTAGGGGTGTCGGCCAACTGCAAAGGAGTTTTATTATCTCTTTCCGCGAAGGGCCTGTCTGTCAGACCCGCCACGATAACAACTAAATATTTCATTTTTTAGGGGTAAAGGGATTGAGAACCTGAGTGTTACCAGGAATTTCGTTCCTCTAACAAATCCATATCCACGTTGTGGCAATTCGCGTACCTTGTCGAAAGGGTGCGCTCATGGCCCTGTGCAATTTTCAGAGGTACGCCTGATTATAACTTAATTTTTCTATTTCCCCAACTTATTGAGAAACAAACCACTAGGCCCGGCGAGCCGCCGGTGGCAACTGGCAATGGCTTTCACCGGCGATCAACCGTGTTCTCGGTTTAATGAGCTATTGTTCATTGGGTTCAGCGAGTTATGCTTATCCTTTGCCTTTCTACCCCTTCGGGGCACGAGAGCTTAGGTAGAATATCACGGGGCATGAAGGCTAATGAAAAGGATATCACGCATACCCCGAATGAGGTATCACGCCGGACGCCTGGTGGCGTGGGGTAATGCTGGGTCCGGCATTGATTTCCCGGTTCTTATAGGCTGGGTAAAGTTGAGTTTTATTTTTAAAATCATACTGTTATGGACGTAAAATGGCTTTTGTGATACTGTTTCACAACGCAAAATTAAGGAGACTTTGCTGATTCCCGCATAAGAAACTTTGGTTTTACTCAAACCTAGCACGGGGAGAAGAAGGAGAGCATATGTATGAAGTTAAAGAGATTTGTAGGAATGGCGAATCTCTACCCCTCAGTACCACCGATGGAGCTCTAAGAATTGTATTTATTGGAACAGGCTCCGCGTTTGCCAAACGCAGGCGCCAGTCTAATATGTTGGTCATTCAGGGAAACCACCATGTCTTGATAGACTGCGGTACCCAGGGGCCTTTAGCCCTCAACGACCTGGGCTTGAGTGTTTTGGATGTCCGTTGTTATCTGCCCACCCACAGTCACGCGGATCATATTGGTGGGTTGGAAGAAGTTGCCCTGATGAATCGGTACACTCCCAATATCTCTACGCCTGACATGATTATTTTGCGGGATTATCAGGATATTCTCTGGACCAAAAGCCTTTCTGGTGGTTGCGAATATTGTGAGGCGAACCAGGGCCGCCCTCTTCAGTTAACGGATTTTTTCAACATTCTTCGTCCACAAAATATTGAAATTGAGGGGAGAAAGTTCTGGGTCTACAAGCACGGGCCCATTGAGCTCGTCATCATGCGAACGCGGCATTTTCCTGATACGGCCATCAGTGTGGATGAGTCGCAGTGGTGTTCGGGAGTGTTCATCAACCGTAAAGTCTGGATTTCGGGGGATACCATGTTCGATGCGGACTATCCTATTCGTTTTGCCAAGTTGGCGGAAGTCATGTTTCATGACACGCAATTATTTTTTGGCGGCGTACATGCTTCTTATCAGGAACTGATGACATTGCCCGAGGATGTCCGGAAAAAAATGTTTCTTTACCATTACGGAGATAATTGGGACAAGCCGGAAACCTGGGCCGGCGGGACGGACAAATATACTGGCGATCCGATTAAAGACGGATTTTTGGGTTGGACTGACCAACGCACCGCTTACGATTTTTACTGATTTTTATATTAGGAATTAGATAAGTATTAACTGCGGTTGGGGGAGCTTCTTGCATGAGTTATCAGATCACTCTGAATACCTGGTCGGGAGCCGATAAAGCGGAAGCGGCTGAAAAGCTTGCCAAAGTGTTCCGATTTGGCAACGAAAAGGCCATGACTGTTGTGGATCGTTTATGCCAAGGCTTGCCTTGGCGTTTTGACAGGCGCGTTCCCGATCATCAGGCGGATATGGCGTCTACCTATCTTCGGGGCTTGGGGTTTGCTGTTGACATTCAGCCTGTCGAAGGCGAGATCGAGCTCCTGCCCGATTCCGTTGCTACGGCAGAGGTTGCGGTAAAAGAAGAATCCGATATCTCCACACAGAAAGACGGCTACCGGTTCAAGTTTCAGGGTGATGGCCGAACTTTTTTTAATGTTATTTTTCTCAATCTGATCAAGACGGTATTCACTCTGGGTATTTACCGGTTTTGGGCCAAAACCAATATCCGCCGATATATCTGGTCGCAAACCTTGTTCGCGGGAGACCGCTTTTCCTATCATGGTACCGGCAAAGAGCTAATTCTTGGTGCCGTCATGGTTGGAATTGTTGTAATAACATTTGGTGCGATAAATGCGTATGTCTTTTTCAGTGTTGGGCCTGTTGAAGGTCAACTGGTTTCCAACCTGATTTCCTTTATCATTGCCTTCCTGCTTCCTTTTCTCATGGTAAGAGCCTGGAGGTACCGTCTTTTCCGAACCGCTTGGCGCAATATCCGTTTGTCTTTCCGAGGGAAAGGAAAGGATGCGTTTGTTTTATATTTTATTCAAGGTATTCTTACCGCTTTGACTTTAGGTCTTTACTGGCCATTTTTCAAAATGAAGACTGAAAAATTCTGGCGGGAGAACTCATGGTTCGGGGATGTGCAATTCCGGTTTTCCGGTGCGGGAAAGGATTTTTTTAAGAAATTTATTCTTACTGTGATTCTCACCCCGATTACACTGGGATTTTATTTGTTCTGGTTTACTGCCGATTTGAAAAAGTATTTATGGTCCCACACCCATATTGGTGGCGCGACATTTCATTTCCCGATAACGGGAAAAGATTATATGAAATTAAAGGTGGGCAATTTTTTCATTATTCTGGGTACGGTTGGATTCGGCTACCCCTGGGCAGTAGTACGTAACCAGAAGTTTGTTACAGAAAACCTGACTCTGGCTGGAAATATTGAATTGAACCGAATTGTTCAGGAAATGAAAGACAGCGATGCATTTGGGGAGTCAGCTTTGGATGCCATAGATATTCCCATTGAAATCGGTTAATGGTACCTACTGTTTTCCATGAGCCAGCTAACAATAGCTCATTGGGTCCAGCGTCACGCTGGCGGCTAGGAGAGGGCGGGTATGACTGCTCGAAAATTGCAATTTGCAGGTTCTTTATTTGATGGCAGAAGCTCCCAAAAACATCTTGTCGATGTTGAACTCACTCCCCAGGAAATAATTCTCAAAGCTCCCGGCGACAAACCGATCCGTTGGGCCTATCCTCAGCTTCGCTGGGCCGCCGACACCAGTCCTTTCCATATTGAACATTGCGCAGAAGGTGACGAGGGTTTGGAAACTCTGGTGGTAGACGATCCTGATTTTTATAGAAGTGTTTTAGAGATTGCGCCGAAAAGTTTTTCTTCCCGCGAAAACGAATCGAAATTTAATTGGAAACTATACTCTGTAGGAATACTGGTTCTGATATTTTCTGCTTACGTATTTATTAAAACGGTTCCTTCATTTCTGGCTGACCAGATGGTCGAAAAAATTCCCATTGAATGGGAAGTGACGGTAGGCCAGTCCATATTAAAAATGCTTCCGGTGGCGCAGAAACCTGATCCGGAAGTCCTCAAGGTTTTGCAGGATACGGTCGATTTCCTGAAACAGTCATTGCCGGGCAACCCTTATGACCTGAAGGTCTATATATTACCCGTAGAACAGGTCAATGCCCTGGCTTTGCCAGGGGGACCCATCGTGATCTTTGAGGGCCTGATAGATAAGGCTGAGTCTCCAGAGGAATTGGCTGGCGTGCTCGCCCATGAAATCCAGCATATACTGCTCAGGCATTCCACTCGAGGGATTCTCCGGAACCTGGCGAAAAGTATGTTGGTGACTCTTTTCCTGGGGGATGTGAATTCTGTCATGGAAGGGATTGTCCAACTCGCGGGACAACTTGAAACACTGGGATTGAGCCGTGAAATGGAAGCGGAAGCCGATCAAAAGGGAATGGAATTGATCCTTGCCGCCAATATCGACCCGCATGGAATGATTCGAATTTTTAAAAAGCTCATGCAAGAGGATTTTTCGCAGAAGAAACTTCCGAAAGGAAAACCTGTTTCTGAAGAAAATGACCTTTCTTCCTATTTTTCTACCCACCCATCTAGCCAAAACCGGCTGGCCCGGCTTGAGAAGCAGATGAGATCTCATGAAAACAGAATTTGGACGCCTCTTTTTCCAAACCTGGACTGGAACGAAATTAAGTCAGAGAATTGATGCCCACCTCCAATTTTTCCACAACTCATGATTCCCAGCGTGTTTTCTGGTGCTGGGTCCTTATTTTTCTTTTTGCATTGTTTAGGTTGCCCGGATTTGGGGTACCGCTGGCTTCGGACGAATTGGCCATGGTTTCGCTTTGGGCACAAATGCCCACCTTGAAGATTTTTTCCAACTATCAATACCCCAATAACCATATTTTTCTGACCGTCATTCTCAGTTTTCTGCTCAAAACATTTGGCCTGAAAGAATGGTTGTTAAGGATGCCTCTATTGATCTGCGGGGCAGTCAGTATTTTTCTGAGTTACAAGTTGGGCAGGAGGGTTTCTGGAAACATTGCCGTAGGGTTGGCCACGGCTTTTCTGATGGTCATCAGTGAAAAGCATGTTTTCTTTTCCACCAACGCGCGCGGATACCTCGTGATCATGATGCTGGCGTTGATGGCAGTGACTGTTGTGCTGGATCGACTTGAAGGGCACCTACTAAAATTTAAAAAACTTTCCAATGGATTCAATGTAGTGCTGGCATTTTTTGGCTGGGTGGCTATTTGGATTCTGGGAACCTGGACGATTCCCACCTTTTTATTCTTTGAGGTTTCGGTTGCGATATTTTTGATGGGAATTTTGCTGTCAGGAAACCACGTATTTAAAAAAGCGTCTCTGCCCTTGCTTTCGACTGTGGTGGCAGGGCTCGTATTTTATTTGCAATACTACGTGTTGATCAGTCCGGCAATGCTCGCTGAGGCTACTTCAAACGCGGCGAAAACATCCTTGCCGTTGCTTTTTCCCGAACTTCTAGCTGAATGGATAAGCCCCTTTGAACCGGCAGGGTTTCTGTTTTTTTTGTTTGCCTTGGTGGGATTGAGTTGGTTGTTCCGGCAAAACCGGATTACGGGTTTTCTGATGGCCTTTGTTTGGCTGGGTCCCATCCTTATTGGAATCGCGGGTTTTTTGCTGGAAATACTTCCTGGCGTTCCACATGCCCGAACTTTTTTTTATCTGCAACCATTTTTTCTCCTGCTGGGTGTGATGGGTGTCCGGGAAACTGGAACATGGTTTTTAACATTGATGAAGCGAAATTCCGGCTTTCATGAAAAAGGTCTGCGGATCATGACAGGAGTTTTGGCAGGTATCCTTTTCCTGATTGCGAGTTTGAACTTTCTCCAGCATATTTATCCTCAGCGTCTGTCGCGGGCACCTTTGCAGAGGGTCCATGATTTTGTCCGAAAATTAAATCCGCATGACCTGCTTTTGGTTTCTCATAAAATGCATGTGGAGTTTTACCTGTATGGTGCCCGTGATACGCGAAATCGGATCGAGAATATTATGCGTGACAGACAATTGGAAAGTATTTATTTTCTGGATTATGAGAAAAAAAGCGTATCAGGAATTCAGGAGTCGGACAAAAAAGTAAAACCGATCCTGGACTTTCCCGCATTGACCGGGAATGCTGGAAAAGAGGGACCCACTCTCCCTGAAGAGGCTGTGGAAGTGGCCGGACGATTTGGCTCTTTTACTTTCTATCGATTAAAGCAGGACTGGTTACGGCCTCTGCCAGGATGGGAGAAAGCGGAACTGGACCCGGCTCCTTTGGGAACGAGACCCTTTATATGGGACCTTTCAGGAATCCGGCCCTTGATTCGGTTTGAAGATTCCTTTACGGTAGCGATAGAGAACAAGGAGCTGTCATTTTACCAGGCTTCGGGTTTGACCCTGAACTTG
This sequence comes from Nitrospina sp., assembly GCA_003545625.1. The sequence continues at coordinate 1,427 of DODH01000078.1, read as the reverse complement.
GTGGAAGTTGCGGGCAGTGAAAAATTTTTTTCGGCGGCCCTGTTGGGCGGGCGGATGAAAGAGGGTAATATTATTTTCGACCCCAGTTGGCTACCCAATGCATGGATTCTGGATCATCCCTATGGAAGCGATATTTTTAACCGCCACTGGAATCCGGCTGTTTTTATCTCTCAGGGCGCGGGACGCTTGTCGGTGATGGATGTAAAGTTTTCCCGGCGTCTGGGACATGGGGCGTTAAGGAATTTTTTGAGTTATCGGATTGATAAACCTGAGGTGGAAGGAAAATGATCGTCGTTACAGGAGGAGCAGGGTTCATAGGCAGTGCCTTGGTGCACAGCCTTAACCAGAAAGGTTTTGATGAGGACATCTGGGTGGTGGATGAAATGGACCACCCAGAAAAGCAGAAGAACCTGGATGCTCTTACCTATTCACGATGGATTGGTAAGGATATTTTTTTGCAGGAGGTCACAGGGTTAAAACTTCCTGCGTGCTCAGCGATTCTGCATATGGGAGCCTGTTCTTCAACAACGGAGACTAATGAAACCTATCTGCGCGAAAATAATTTTGAGTACACCCGATCCCTTGCCCAATACTGCTTGAAGAAGGATGTGCGTTTTATTTATGCTTCCAGTGCCGCAACTTATGGAGCGGGAGAGCACGGGTATTCTGATGACGAATCCCTGCTGGAAACATTGGCCCCTCTCAATCTTTATGGGGCCAGCAAACAACGGTTCGACCTTTGGGCCAAAGAGGTGGGAGCGCTA
>DODH01000078.1:0-354 GCA_003545625.1 Nitrospina sp. | reverse complement strand
TGGGCCAAAGAGGTGGGAGCGCTAAAGGACATTGTGGGATTAAAATATTTCAACGTGTTTGGTCCGAACGAATACCATAAAGGCGATATGCAAAGTATGGTCCGCAAGGGTTTTTTGCAGGTGCGCGATGCGGGCGTTCTGAACCTGTTCAAATCTTACAAGTCCGGATATGGTGACGGGGGGCAGGAGCGGGATTTTCTATATGTGCGTGACGCGGTGGCAATGACCTTGTTTTTTCTGGAGCACGAGGATGTTGCGGGAATCTATAATGTCGGATCAGGCAGGGCGAGGAACTGGAATGACCTGGCTTCTGCGGTTTTTAAGGCGATGGATAAAAAAGTGGATATTAAATAT
>DODH01000061.1:20769-22073 GCA_003545625.1 Nitrospina sp. | reverse complement strand
CCCCCACTTCGACACGCGCCAGGTAACGGTTTGGCCGTTCTATAAAGATACCATCAACAATGTTCTTGCCGAATCTCATTTCAAAGTTTGTGGAGCCCCACTTCCATGCGAGGGAACGGAGTAAGGACTCGTTGAGCCGTCCAAACTAATTGCTCACTAATAAAAGCCAGTGCTAGTTGCCCCTACGGCTAGTAGTGCCTAGTGGCCGCTTTCTTCCTCGGTATGGAGGTTGACCGTTTTTTCCAGATGGAGTAATGATTCGACCGAGGGGGTAACCCGGTCAATGAAAGGTTTGGGATAAAGTCCTATCAATACAATGAGCAGGCAGGCGGGAAATATAAGTTTGAACTCACGTTTATCAATATCGGTCAACCCTTCAGGCAGGCTATCCGATTTTTCCTGCATCGAGCCTTGGAACATGTACAGCATATAAATGGAAGCGAAGACAATCGACAATCCACCCATCAAAACTAGAATACCCGATAACCCCGCAAACATGCTGGATGTCCAAACTCCCATCAAAATCAGGAATTCCCCGACAAAACCATTTAACCCGGGGAGCCCCAGAGCGGCCAACATAATCAGCATAAAACTTCCGTACAAAACGGGCATGGCCTTGCTCAAACCACGAAGCTCGTCCAAGTTGCGGGTTCCCATCCGCACCTCAATAAATGCAACGATCAAAAACAACGCCGATGCGATGATGCCGTGGTTGACCATCTGAAGCAAACTGCCTTCAATCCCCGTCCCGTTATGAGCAAAGATGCCAATCACAATAAATCCCAAATGGCTGATACTGGCATAAGCCACCAAGGCTTTCAGGTCTTTTTGTGCGATGGCGATCCAGGCTCCATAGACCATCCCGGCGGCCGCCATCAACCCAATGACCATAGCAAAACTTTCGACCGCTTCGGGAAATAAAGGCAGGCAAAAACGCAGAAAGCCATAAGCGCCGGTTTTGGACATGGCTCCCGTCAATAGAATCAATGTGGGAATGGGACAAGCCGCATAAGTATGAGGCAACCAGCTATGCAGGGGAAAAACCGGAACCTTGATAGCAAAAGCCAGGAAAAAGAATAAAAACATCCATGTCTGCATAGATGGATCAATATGGGTGAGAGTCAGCACACGCAAATCAAACGTCACTTCATGGGTAGCGCCATAGTGCACCATCGTCAGGGAAAGGATCGCAACCAGCATCAATAAGCTTCCCACCAGGGTGTAGATGACGAATTTCATCGTGGCATAGACCCGTCGGCCCTCTCCCCAGATACCGATGAGAAAATAAGTCGGCACCAGCATCA
>DODH01000061.1:10129-20381 GCA_003545625.1 Nitrospina sp. | reverse complement strand
CCTCCAGTGCCAGCATCAGAGCCACAAAGTTTCTCAGCCCTTCCTTCTGAGTGAAGGAAAACATAATGGCAATGAGTCCCAGAAACGCGGTCAACATAACCATCCACAAACTGATTCCATCTACCCCTAACAGGTAATTGATATGCAGGGCAGGCACCCAGTGAAACATCTGGACAAACTGCATATCCGGGTTAGCGGTATCAAACGAAAACAGTAACCATAAAGACAGAGCAAAACTGGCACCCGCCGCACCCACCCCAACTATTTTGATCGCGGCCACATTCTCTCTGGAGACCATGAGGAGTCCCAGTGCGGCAACAAGGGGTATGAAAATTATAAGGGATAGCATAAGTTTTTACGGTTACATGAATACAACAAACATTAGAATCGTCACCACGCCGACAATCATATTCAAAGCATAGGAGCGCACTTTTCCCGATTGCCAAAGACTGATAACATGGCTCACCTCTTTTATCTGCAGGCCGACCTGGTCAACGGTAAAATCTAACCCTTCACGTTCGGCTTTTTGTTCCAAAAAAGCGCCAATGGCTTTTGTCGGACGTACGATCAAATAATCATAAATCTCATCCACATAATATTTGTGGAACAAGAGGTCATAAATAGGGGCCAGCGCTTCCTTGAAAAGATCCAGATGCCTCGTGCTCACCAAATACAATAAGCCCGCAATCACAATTCCTCCGATGCCTACTATCAGAGCTATGCTCTCCAAAACATTATCATGAGGATGGGCAACATGGCCAAACACCGGCGCCAGAAAGCTGTCGACCCAAGGCCCCAACACTCCCCCCAGCAGAGCTAAAACAGCCAGAACCAGTAAAGGGATAACCATAATCATGGGGGATTCATGCGGATGTGTATCTGGACTGCGGAGCTTACCGAAAAAGGTGAACAAATAAACCCGAAAGATATAAAACGCCGTCATGCCCGCCGTCAGTACCGCAATCGCCCAGAAAACGATATTCCCCATCTGGGCATGGTAAGAGCTCAGAATGATCGCCTCTTTACTGAAATAACCGCTGGTCAAAGGAAACCCAGCCAACGCCAGAGCACCTATTAAAAAAGTTGCGTGGGTCAACGGCATGACTTTTTGCAGGCCACCCATTTTCCTGAGGTCCTGTTCACCGTCCAGCGAATGGATCACGCTTCCCGCCGCCATAAAAAGTAGTGCCTTGAAAAATGCGTGTGTCATTAAATGAAACATGCCTAGACTATAAACACCAAGTCCCATTGCCAGAAACATATAGCCCAACTGGCTCATGGTGGAGTAGGCGATCACACGTTTGATATCATATTGAACCATTGCCATCGATCCGGCGAAGATCGCCGTGATGATTCCCACTCCGGCAATAAAATACATGGTATAGGGAGCCAGTTCATATAAGACATGGCAACGGGCTACCAAATAAACTCCGGCGGTAACCATCGTTGCGGCGTGAATCAGCGCACTAACGGGAGTCGGCCCTTCCATCGCGTCCGGCAACCAGGTGTGCAGGGGCAGTTGCGCAGATTTCGCGAATGCTCCGACCAGCAACAACATGGTGATCAAAAGCATGGAATCATCATTGGGACGAAACTGGTCAGGAGCGGAGGCAAATACATCAACAAAATTCAATGTTCCAAACGTCTCAAAAATAACCAATGCGGCGATAACCATTCCCACATCGCCAATCACGTTCATGACAAAGGCCTTGCGGGCGGCAAGCACAGCACTGGTTTTTTCCCGCCAGAACCCTATCAGCAAATAAGACGCTAAACCAACCAGCGCCCAACCGACAATCAGGAAAAAGAAGTCCGCCGCCGCAACCAGCACCAGCATCGAGAATATAAACAAGTTTAAATAAGCGAAAAATCGGGAGTATTCCGGATCATCATGCATGTAACCAACCGAGTAGACATGAATCACAAATCCGACACCGGTTACAACCAGGAACATGAACACCGAAAGCGGGTCCACCAGAATAGCCAGGTCCAACTTGAATGATCCCGCCGATACCCACTGGTAAAGGGTCTGAACATGCCCCGCCCGTTCTTCTGGCGGCAAAAACAAAAGGTTGCTCAACGTCACCAATGTCATGAAAAATGACGCACCGATGGTTCCGCAACCCACGAGTCCAACCAGGTTCCTGGAGATCCTGTTGCCGTACCAACTCAGGCCGATAAACCCGAGAAGAGGAAACAAAAGTATGAGCCAGCTACTTGCGAACAAAAGATTATCCTTTCAATACATCAATATGGTCCACATCCATATCATGACGAGTGCGGAAAATAGTCAGAATGATAGCTAACCCCACCACCACTTCCGCCGCCGCAACAGTCATGATAAACAGGGCAAAAATCTGGCCATCCAGTGAGTTGAGGAAACTGGAGTAAGCGACCAAAAGAAAGTTCACCGAATTGAGCATCAACTCGACAGACATAAACATAATGAGAGGATTCTTGCGAATGATGAACCCCACCGTACCCACGCAGAATATAGAAGCACTGACTAGCAAAACAAACTCTTGACCCATAATTACCTCACCCTCCTTCTTAAAGGCACAAAAGAAAATTTTGCCAGACAAATCACACCCACCGCCGCGACCAGAAGCAAGCCGGAAGCCAACTCAAACGCCACGATATGTTTCGAAAACAATTCGAGACCAATGGCTTTGGCAGTGCCAAATAATTCAGCCGGGATTTCACCGCGAATCTGCTGGGTCGGCCCAACCGTGGCCGACAAATACAACTCCCCCAACAGGGTGAAGACGAAGGCAAACGCCATGGCACGGTGAAATGTGTTTTCCTGAACTTCTTTTTTTCCACCGAGAAGCGCGATAATAAACAGAAACAGAATCATCACCGCTCCGGCATAAACAATGATCTGGACAACCGCAAGAAACTCTGCGTTATAAAGAAGGAATAAAAGGGCCAGGCAAATCATGTGGCCGATCAGATACAAGGCGCAATAGATCGGCGAGGAACATAAAATGACCCCAAGGCTGGCAAGGATTGCCGTCATGCCCACCACAAAAATTACTGCATCATGCGTAAAATTAAATAACGTAGCGATTTCCAACAAACCTACTCCTCAAAAATAAAGAACCGCTAGGCTGGCGGTGGTATTCTTCCTCAGCCTTTACCCTTGCAGGGCATGAAAGTTAATGAAGAGGACATCACGACTGCCTCGGAGGGGTAAAAAGTTATTGCTAGTTGCCACCGGCCGCTGGCCGGTCACGCTGGGCCGATCCGTTCCGTATTACCCAAAATGTTGACGCGGAACCGGTTCGGTTCCGGATAAACCAAAAGATCCTCTTTCTCCATGATATAAGTGTCGCGGTCATAATCCGCCAACTCATAATGCTCACGCAGAACCACAGCATCTACCGGACAGGCCTCCTCACAGTACCCGCAATAGATACAACGCAAAAGGTTGATCTCATAAACCTCTGCGTAGCGTTCGCCCTTGGAAACCGGATTCTCAGGGTCGTTCTCTGCCGACACAACATGAATACAGCCCACCGGGCAATTGATCGAACACAAAGAGCATCCTATGCATTTTTCCAGCCCATCCTCATCGCGGTTCAGGAAATGCCTTCCCCGGAAACGTTTGGGCATGGTTCGCTTGACTTCGGGATACTGTATCGTTACCGGCGTACTCAACATATTCCGGAACGTGACTCCCATTCCAATCAAAAGGTTTTTTAACCCATTAATGGTTACTCGCAACATGGCTCATCCCCTCAGGGAAATCAGATCACCCTCAACGTGGCGGTGATCAAAAGATTTAACAAACATAGTGGCAATAAAACTTTCCAGCCAAACGTCATCAACCGATCATAACGAATACGGGGAAACGTTGACCTCAGCCAGATGAACACACACAACAGAAAACCAACTTTGAGGGCAAACGCCACAATCGGCCAAACCGGCAAACCATAAGCGTTCCACCCGCCGAGAAATAAAAGGGTGACTAAAGCGCTCATGGTCACCATATTGATGTACTCACCCATAAAGAACATGGCAAACTTCATGCCCGTATATTCCGTATGAAAACCGGCTACCAGTTCCTGCTCCGCTTCCGGCAGATCAAAGGGAGCCCGGTTGGTCTCCGCAACACCGGCAATATAAAACAGCAAAAAAGCCAAAGGCTGAACAAGAATAAATGGAACCGTTTCCTGGGCTTTGACCATATCCACCAGGTTCAGGGAACCAGTAAGCACGATGATGCTCAACGCCGAAAGCCCCAGCGTCAACTCATAACTGATCATCTGAGCAGAGGAGCGCAGACCGCCCATCAATGAATACTTGTTATTCGATGCCAATCCGGCAAGAACCATTCCATAAATACCCATGCCTGAAATCGCGAACACAAACAAAATTCCACTGTTCACATTAGCGCCCCACAGCTCAATGCTCTGACCAAACACCTCGAAAGGTGCTCCGAAAGGGATTACTGCAAACCCGACAATCGCTGTAAACACCACAATAGCTGGCGCAAGGTGAAATAAAAACTTATCCGCCGAACTCTGAACAATGGGTTCCTTGAACAACAACTTTATGGTGTCGGCCATTGGCTGGACAAGCCCAAAAGGTCCGACCCGGTTCGGCCCCAGGCGAACCTGAAACCGGCCCATCAAGCGTCGTTCCAACCAAACCACTATGGGAACCACAGACATAATCGCAACCGCAATAACCACGGCCTTCACACTCCCGACAATCAGGGGAATGTTGTCATTCAGAAACAGGATGATGAATTTCCAGGTCTCATTTAATATTTCAGTTATCCATTCCAAACCTTAATCACTCCAAAAAGCATTACCCGTCCCACAAAAAATTCAATCTTAAACTTTACGGATTTCCACCCATGCCATGCCGCCATCAACACCGATCAAGCCGTTCACTCCCTGCTCATCCGAGACCCTGGGCACCACTACGCCCCCGGATTGACAACGGTTGTTGACCTTTGCCGTAGCTTCCAGGTTGACATTTTCAGCTGAAAGTAGAACCGTATCACCATCCTCAATCCCAAGCCTTTGTGCGTCTTTCTCATGCAAGTATGCAGTAGAAGGCTGGAAGTGATGTGCCAGTTTTGAGGAGGCCTCGAGAATCTTGTCATGCGCAAACAGGAACGTGGCAATACGAAGCCTGAGGCTTCCGTTTTTCCCTGGTCCCGCCGGTTTAGCAGAAACCAATTCATCGGCGGAAGCGATGGACTCCCGGTTGCACCCGGTTTTGCCTACCGACCTCTTGCTGATCTCCTGATAGCCCGGAACCCTAAAGGCGATCTCTTCGATCACATCCGCAACCTTATCGTAGTCGGTTTCATCGCCCAGTGCGTTGAGCATAAGGTTGATGATTTTCCAATCCGGTGCATGGTCAGTTTCCAACGCTTTTGTTCTGGCTTGTACCCGGCCACCAATATTAGTGGTAGTTCCTTCATCATAACCCGGACCATTTGAAGGCAGAACGAGATTCGCCAGTTTAGCCGTCTCAGTTTCCAGCATGTCATGCACCACCAGAAAATCCAGCTTCTTCAAAGCCTCTACCACCTGCGATCCACCAGGGAAATCCATGACAGGATTAGAACGGTGCACCAGCAGGGCTTTCAATTGCCCTTTTCCGGCGCGGGCGATCATCTCTAATGCGGAAAGACCGGTTCCAGTCGGCGCGTTTTCTCCCCATTGTTTTTTTATTTCCTCTTGCTCCGACATCGGCACGGCACCCGGATAAAAACCGGGAAGCAACCCCATATCCATTGCACCCACCGCATTGGTCATCGGAGCCGCAGGCATGGCTCCACATTCCATAGTCGGGACTTTAGCAATCATTTTCAGTAGACGCTTGACCCCAAAAACCGCTTCTCCGGAAAGAGCAGATGGATTGTACACCACGCAAATTTTCATGCTGGAGCGTACTGTCTCGACCAAAGACTTCATGTCTTCTGCAGAAACCCCGCTTTGGTCGGAACCCTGAGCCGGAGCCGATTCCCCCAGTTCCCGAGCCAGGCCGTTGGTCAAAGCATTGATCGCCAGAGCCTCACAGCCCACCTTGTATTGCACTGACTGGGAAGAGTAGCGGTCGAGGGCAATTTTTTGATCGTTCAAGCTCACCAACCGGGTTCCGCAAGTGGTCACCGCTTTTTTGATTCGAAGGTCAAGAATAGGCAGTTCTTCCGTCGGGTCGCTGGCAATCAATAACACTACATTAGAAGTTTCAATCTGCTCGACGTCATAATGGCTGACCGGAAGACCGGGAGCATCCTGATAAGTCTTGTGGTCTATATTGTTTGAACCCAGGCAGTGGCGAAATAATTTCTGATAGAGATAATTCTCCTCATTGGTGCCATAGGGAGACCCTATGAAGCCAACGCTTTCAGGCCCGTGTTCTTCTACGATTTTTTTAAATGCTTCCGCAACTTTGCCAGCCGCAACCTCGATAGTGCAATCATGAGGGAGTACAGGAAAGGAAGTAGGCTTTCCGTCACCTCTACTATTTTCCCTGGCGGTCAGAATTTTATTTTCGCTATGCACAAAATGGTGACCCCAGCGGGCCTTGTCGCAAATCCAGCCATCATCCACCGCATCGTTGGGACGCGCTTCGACGCGCATGAGTTTATTGAGCCGGGTGCCCATCGTAATATTGCAATTACAGCCGCAATGCGCACAGAGCGTTGCCGCGTTGGTCAAATCCCAGGTCCTGGCCTTAAATCGGAAGTCCGTGTTGGTCAACGCACCCACCGGACAAATATCAATGACATTACCGGAGAAGCGGTTGTCGTAAGGTTCGTTATTAAACGTGCCTACCTCGTTATGGAAACCACGGTTCAACATGACCAACGTACAGTCCTGCTCAATCCGTTCGCTGTAAGCTGTGCACCGCTGGCAGGCAATGCAACGTTCCCGGTCAATGGTAATGACCGGACTGAGCGGAGTCGCTTTGGCATTGTTGGCACGATGGAACTCCATACGTGTATCCGGCATGCCGTATTTGAAGGTGTTGTCCTGCAGGGGGCATTCGCCACCCTTGTCACAAACCGGGCAATCAAGAGGATGGTTGAGTAAAGTGAATTCCAGAACGCCCTTCTGCGCCTTTTCCACTTTTTCGGTGGTGGTTTTGACTACCATATCCGGCATCACATCCATGGTGCAGGCGGTCATCAGCTTCGGCATCTTCTCAACTTCAACCAGACACATCCGGCAACAACCCAGCGGGCCGATCTTCTCGTGATAGCAGAAAACCGGGATCGCCACATCGACCTGCCTTGCCGCGTCCACCACCTTGGTGCCCTTGGGAACCGTCACCGATTTCCCATCGATCGTTAATGTTACTTCGTTGTCGGACATAATTACCTCAAACCGAACTTACCGGTACGTTCTTAAAATATTCTTCATAGTCGGAGCGGAAATATTTGATACTGCTCACAACGGGTGAGACACAGGCATCGGCAAGCGGACAAAATGTTTTCATTGCCATGTTGTCGCAAATATCTTCCATCTTTTCGATGTATTCCAGTTGCCCCTTGTTCTGCATGATCCGCTCAACGATCTGGTAGAGCCATCGGGTACCTTCCCGGCAGGGCGTGCATTTTCCGCAGGACTCATGCATATAAAAACTGATCAGCCGCAAGGTGGTCTCAACAATATTGACGCTATCATCAATGACGATCATAGCGCCGGAACCCAGCATAGTGCCTGCGGCCGCCAATGATTCATAATCGTAAGAGACATCTACTTGATCCGCAGGAAGCATGGGAACCGATGAGCCACCAGGTATAAATGCTTTCAGCTTGTTGCCATCACGGATTCCCCCAGCCAGATCATAAATAATTTCCCGGATCGGGGTGCCCAACACCACTTCATAGTTCCCCGGTTTTTTTACATGCCCGGAGACACTGACCAGTTTGGTTCCCTTGCTCTTTTCGGTTCCCAGTGAGGCATATTTTTCGGCGCCTTCATTGACTATATAAGGAACCACGCACAGGGTTTCGACATTATTAACGACAGTGGGTTTAGCGTACAAACCTTCTACGGCAGGGAAAGGAGGTTTCATTCTCGGTTCACCCCGCTCGCCTTCCAAGGAATTGAGCAGAGCCGACTCCTCACCACAGATATAAGCCCCCGCGCCAAGATGGGTATGAAGATTGAAATTGAACCCACTTCCCAGAATATTTTTACCCAAATACCCTTTGGCGTAAGCGTCTTCCAGGGCTTTTTCCAAGTTGAAATTCAAATCATGGAATTCCCCACGCAAATAAATGTATCCGGTTTCGATCCGGCAGGCGTAGGAGCAGAGGATCATCCCCTCAATCATCATGTGCGGGTTTTTAAGCATGAGTTCCCGGTCTTTACAGGTTCCCGGTTCCGACTCATCGGCGTTGCAACAGAGGTAACGGGGAAACACATCCTTGGCAAGGAAACTCCATTTTAATCCTGCCGGGAAACCAGCGCCACCTCGCCCCCGCAATCCGGAAGCCTTGACCGCCTCGACAATTTCTTCAGGTTTCTGGGCAAAGGCTTTCTTCAGGGACCGATAACCGCCTTGTTCTTCATAGACCTTCATGGTGTGAAGGTCTTTCATATTGATATTTTTGAAAAGAATCTGCGTCATAGGTCAATCCAAAGAATCGAGAATCTGGCCAATGCGCTGCTCGGTCAAATCCCCATAATAAGTGTCGTTGATCCGCATCATCGGCGCTTCGGTGCAGAGTGCCAGGCATTCTTCCCGATGCAGGGTGAACTTTTCGTCCGGTGTCGTTTCTCCCACCTTGATTCCAAGTTTTTTAGCCGTGTACTCAAGCAGTTTGTCACAACCGTTCAACTGGCAACTGATGTTGATGCAGAACAGGATCAAATAATTCCCCACCTTTTCCGCGTGGTACATCGTATAAAAAGACATGACCGACTGCACATAAGCCGGAGAGCAATCCATTTTTTTACTGATCGCCACCATTGCCTCCGGCGAAACCCTTCTCTCGGCCCGCTGAACCAGAGTCAGCAAAGGCAGCATCGCCGACTTCTTAAAAGGATATTTGGCGAAAATGTGTTCAATCTCTTTTTCTTGCTCTGCAGAAAACGTAAACCCTGACATTAAGAATTTTCCCTTATAAAAATTCTACGGAGAACCTCCGCTGGTAAGTTGCAATATCCTTACCCTGCGGACAAACATTCTCTCGGCTCTACCAGCCATTGCTAGCTGGCCCGTATATTACACAGGAGGTTCTAAATCACCCCAGCCCCTCTTTAAAAAGAGGGGTCCATTAAAACTCCCCCCTAGCAGGGGAGGCAGATAGAAACGGCTCGTTGAGCCGAGAATATCGTTGCTAGCCAATAAAAGCCATTGCAGTAGCCACCGGCCGCTTGGCCGGGCCTAGTGGTTAGCGGTCAACTTCCCCCATTACAATATCAATACTGCCGATGATGCCTACCACATCGGCGATATAACAGCCTGTCATCATTTGGCACATACCAGGAATCGCCATGAACGAAGGTGCTCGAAGCTTGACCCGATAAGGAACATTAGTACCATCGCTGACTATATAAAATCCCACTTCACCCCTCGGCCCTTCGATGGGTACATAGGTTTCGCCTTTCGGGACACTGATCCCCTCGGATACCAGTTTAAAATGATGGATCAATGCTTCCATGCTGGTGTGCAGAGTTTCTCGTGGAGGCAAAGAGACTTTATTGTCCGGCGTTTTATAATCCCCTGTCGGTAATTTTTGTATGGCCTGATTGATGATTTCCCGGCTCTGGCGCATTTCTTCAATGCGCACCCGGTAGCGGTCATAAATATCTCCACCCTTGTAAACAGGAACATCAAAACCGTATTTCTCATAACCACTGTAAGGCCGGGATTTTCGAATATCCCAGTTCACCCCGGAAGCCCTGAGTGCCGGACCGCTTAAGCTCCAGTTGATCGCCTCTTCCCTGGAGAGCACGCCAATGCCTTGAGTTCGATCCATCCAAATCGGATTTTTCGTCAGTAACAATTCATACTCATCCACCTTGGCGGGAAAATAATCGATGAAATCGTAGATGCCATCCAGCCAGGGCCGGGTCGCGTCTTTCGCCACGCCGCCGATGCGAATATAACTGGTCATCATGCGCACACCAGAAATCTCTTCATTAAGATCGAGAACCATCTCCCGCTCTCGCCAGCAATACAGGAAAACCGTCATAGCGCCAATGTCGAGGGCATGCGTTCCCAACCAGACCAGGTGGCTGGCGATCCGCGCCAGTTCGCACATGATGAC
>DODH01000061.1:1988-9750 GCA_003545625.1 Nitrospina sp. | reverse complement strand
CAGAAGGCCAGGTTGTTGCCCGGCGGATTGAGATAGTCCAGCCGGTCTGTCATCGGGATGACATGAACATACCTTTTATTTTCGGAATTTTTTTCGATGCCGGTGTGCAGATAGCCAATTTCCGGTTCAGCGGTTTCCACCACCTCGCCATCCATCTCAAGAATGACCCTAAAAACCCCGTGAGTGCTCGGATGCTGGGGCCCCATATTCAGGGTCATGGTGTCTTTATCGCGTTCCAGCAGTCCTTGTTCAGTTACGCTCACAAATCACCCTATCGAGTCGGAGGTTTTGATTTGACCAATTCACTTTTAAAATCCCGGTTATACGAAAAAGTGACAGCCTCGGTGGTTAAAGGATAATCTTTTCTAAGCGGGTGGCCCACCCAGTCTTTCGGCATAATCAGTCGTTCCATTTTAGGATGCCCTTCGATATGGAATCCGAACATATCGAACAGCTCCTGCTCAGGATACAACGCCCCCTTCCAGAGTTCCGACAAGGTAGGTACCGAAGGATTCTCCTCTTCTATGCCGACACGGATACGAATGCAATGAGAATGGTCGATGGAGTAAAGCAGATACACCGCTTCAAAGCGGGGTTCCCGTTCTTCAATGAGGTAATCCACCCCACTCACGTCAGACAGGTAATCGAACTTCAAGGACGGGTCGTCCTTGAGAAAAGCCGCCACCTTTTGCAGGCAGTCGGGAGCCACAAAAATCACCGCATCGCCCTGGGGCAGAGCCGTATCTTGTATGGCATCGGGAAGGCTGGCCTTCACTTTCGCGATGATTTCCTCACCCGTCATGCCACCCTCTTTTTGGCCTTTTCGGTCCCCGCTTCCGCCATGATCTTTTCCTGAAGCTTGATCAAGCCATAAAGCAAAGCCTCAGGACCGGGAGGACATCCGGGAACATAAACATCCACCGGCACCACGCGGTCCACCCCTTGGACTATGGAATAATTATTGAAAACCCCGCCACAGGAAGCACAAGCTCCCATGGACATCACCCACTTCGGTTCGGGCATCTGGTCATAAATCTGTTTCAGGATCGGCGCCATTTTCTGCGAGACCCGCCCCGACACGATCATCAGGTCTGCCTGGCGCGGAGAAGCGCGAAAAACCTCCGCCCCGAAACGCGCAGCATCCCAGCGGGAGTTGGCCATGGCCATCATTTCAATAGCACAACAGGCTAATCCAAAAGTCGCGGGCCACAAGGCGTTCTTCTGCGCCCAACCCACAACTTTGCCCAGTTTGGTGGTTAATATTGAATCATACAAGGACCCGGCGTACTCATGCGCCATCGCCTCGACAGCATCCTGAACATTCAATTTAAGATTATTGACTTCGTCCCCAACCCTTTCGGCCGCTTCTTCTATCAATCCCATTCCAAACCTCCCCGTCCCCAAATATAGACGTATGCAATCGCCAGAATGACTATGAAAATGACCATCTCTATTAATCCGAACAATTGTAGTTCGTCCAGAGCCACCGCCCACGGATACATGAACACCACTTCCACATCAAAAATAATGAACAACATGGCTATGGTCGCAAACCGCACCGGATACCGGCCTTTGGCTTCTTCGGTCGGGACAATACCACACTCATAAGGAAGCAATTTTGCAGGACTTGGGTTGCGCGGACCCAGCACGGTAGACAATGCCAACAAGGCACCTATCACCACAACAGCTACAACCGCAAACAACGAAATGTAGAAATATTCAGTCATTTTCAACTTAACGTGCAGAAACCCAGAACGATTTCTGGATAAAAACCCCATTTACAATAATATGTTAGCACTCCCCTAATCAACTCGGGGAATAAGCCGGGATTATAGCAGTCTACCCTACCCTGTCAATAACTGATTTACCGAGGGATACCGGCATGATTCGGCCCATGCAAAAATCCATAAAGCCTTTAACTAAAATAGGTTAACGGGCCCATAAAAAAGGGGGGATGTCGTAGCAGAAAGTGGAAACCGGCATGGAAAGATCGCATTGCCTGCAAGGTTACCCGCCAAAGGAAGACGTTTCAGGAATACTCGATATGCAGGCGGTAGATCAGGCCGGTAGGGTTTTCGCCGGTGTCTTTGGCATCGGGCCGGGCGTAGCTGATCAACTCGAAGCTAATAGTGTTTTCCCCATCCTGGACATACTGATCGATGTCGATCAAAAATGGGTCGGGATATTCCGCCCCGCCATACTCCTGCCTGAGGCCGACAGCATTCACCGAGATATGGCAGGTATCGTCCGAGCGAAGAAGAATTTCGGCGCGATGGATGGCGTTGGGATTCTTGATAGGAAGATCAAACTTGATACGGAATTTGTGCTGGCTCCCGGTTTTAGCTTCTTCCACCGCAACAGTTTCGCGGACCCACACCCACTGGCTCCCTTTGATACCGTGCCAGCCGTTTCCCATCTGGCAAATGGAAGCTTTTTCCCAGGTTTCCAATTCCCTGTCGTAATATTCGGTTTCAGTCCCACTGGCCAGCACCAATGTTTTGGTCTTGGCGGAAGTGGGGTCAGCCGCTTCCATATCCACCGGATGACTTACCTCCCACATAACTTCATTCATCTCTTTCCAATATTCGAACATGCCCTTCTTTTTTTTGATCACCAGCATACTCGGCCTCGGGGTGCTACGGCCCAGATAAGGCCCGATGTCGGCAACGATCACTCCCGAAGATCGCTCCGGATCGATCGATATAAAAGAATGTGAAGGAATGGAATCATAACTGTGCACGATCAACTGCCCTTTATTTCCGGGCGGACTCACCTGCTGAATTTCATCGTGGAGTTTCTGCAATAATAGCAGGGAAGTTTTTATTTCATTCAAAAACGTGTGCTTGCCCCCCCCTTGCCGGGTGATCAACTCCACCACCGGAGAGTTGGGGTCCATGAGCAATAAACGGATTTTAATTCCGCTTAATGCTTTTTCCTTGATCAATTCGCGGCTTGCGGTCGAGATCGACAATAAGGAAGAACCGCCAATGAAAATTTCTTCTTTAACATTTTCGAATAACGCCTCAAAAGAGGTGGCCTGAGCAAGTTCGGAGCGGTTTTTATAGATGCCCTGGATGCCCAGGCGAACTGCATCGGGGTTGACGATTTCTTCCAGCGCTTCCTTATATTCGTTGAAGGTCAATTCCCTCAGGAAAATTTCGTAGCCCAGCGAGATCATTCCGATCAGGGAAATCAGCAAGGCGAATTCGCGAACCGGGTGAAACCAGATGCCCTCCGCATCGAACACATGCTCGGCACTGATATAAGCCCCGGCCCCGATTACAAAGATGGCTACAGCCAGAAACAGGATGCGGTCACGCACCCATTGGCGAATATTCAGCCCGCTTTTTTTTACGGCTTTAGTCATAACTTTAAATACTGACCGGGCCACGCCCGGTGGGAACAGGCTCCACGCCTTCGGCGGTCGCATTGGCAACACCATCTCATTTGCCCCTTCGGGGCACGAATACTGAGGAAGAATGCCACGGTCACTGGCGGTTACGCCAGCTTACCCGCCTGAGAAAATTATTGTTCATTAGAGTCCAGCGTCACGCTGGCGTTGATATTACAGGATAAACGAGTGTTTCACAATTCCGTTTTCTTTACACTTTTACAACAATCGTGTTAGGGGGTGATTAGTCCGCACATTGTATGAGAATTTCTCAATCACCCCAGCTACCCCATTCGGGGCATGAAGGCAAGGGAAGAGGATATAACTGGGGTTGGGGGGATTTGCTTTTTCTGTCTGAAAAAAATGAAGAGATATCACGCGTGCCCCGCAGGGGTAAAAAGCTATTGCAGTAGCCACCGGCCGCTGGCCGGCTAGCTCAGGCCCGACTTGCGCCGCAGATACCAGTCCATCACCAAAAAGCCGACCACCAGGCTATAGGCCCACCAGTTATCCCAAAGCGAAAGAGACCGGCTATGACTGTTTACCTGCACATCCGGATTGGCAAATTTGTATGAACTGAGGTCATCACTGCCATTGAGGAGATGGTACCTGCCATCGGTGATTTCGGAAATCTTTTTCAGCAGGGTTTCATTGACCAGAGGCTTTTCAAATTCCGCTGTATCCTTTAATACAGAGAACATGATTTCCTCCGTCAAAGATTCGCCCTCCAAATCAGTCTGGATCCTGACGGTATAAAATCCTTCTCCGTCAGGAAGAAACGGAAAGAACCCTTCGCCCTGTTCATCGGTTTTCAATTCCGTTTCCATGCCGGATTCTGTCCTGAGCGGTGTCAAGGTCAGTTGCGCCGTCACATCGACCGCTGGTTGGTAATTCTTTTGCAATAACTTGAATTTTATCAGGACCTGTTCGCCTTCCCGGTACCGCTCTTTATCGGACTCCAATTGCAGACGCCGTGTTTCCGGTTCGGCGATCAGCCAGTCAATGACATTATTCCAGAATCTTTGGAAATACCTTCCACTGCCCCCACTACCCACATTCCTGAAATTCCAGTTCCATACCGAATCGGTAGCCAGCAGAGCGGTTCGCCCACTGCCGAAATTTCCAGCAATCAAAATGGGAATTACGGATTCTTTTTCCTTGGCATACTGAAGCAGGACATGCGCATTCTTGTCCGGCAACAATCCCATATTGATGCCCTGAAGCGGAGGAAGCGACTGCCACGCATTCTGATTGAGGTCTTTCTCCAAGCGCAGGATAGGGTGTCGGGAAAATTCCTTGTTCAGGACAGGGTGAAACGGCTTGTCCACAAAGGGCCGAGAGTTATCCCTAAAACTCACCGGCAGGATTTCTTCAATAGGAGTCCGTGAATAGCCCCCGCCCTGGAATGAAAGTTCACCGCCAATCATCAAAAATGCGCCGCCGTTCTTGACGTATTTTCGGATATTGCTCAAATACCTCTTGTCGATAAACGGATCGTATTTGAAGTTCTGAAAAATAATCAGGTCAAAAGAACTCAAATAATCGTCAAACAAAAGGTTGGAGGGAAAAGGGATCAAACTAAGCTCCGAAATCGAAGCCTCCACATCATCTCCCAGGCTCCTGAGAATAAAAAATGACAGCAGATCCACCTTCGGGTTGTGAGCAAGAACCTCGCGGAGATACCGGGAGTCCCACGACGGGCGGCCGTTGAGGTGCAGAACACGGATCCTGTCCCGCACCACATTTATCTCAAATTCTTTTTCATTGTTGGTATGAATGAACTCTCCCGCAAACTTGGGCAGGCTGAGGCTATAAATTCTTTTGCCCACCTTTTGGGGCGTGAACTCCAACTCCACTTCAAACCGTTTCGTGTCTTCCCGCACTTCAATGATCTTTGAAACCAGAATATGGTCCCCCTCTTTCAAAACCAGAGGGATGTTGCGGTTTCCCATCGCTGAGGCAAACACAGTGAGGGAAACCCGCAGGGGCTGTTGCACAAATCCAAAATCCGATGCCGTGACCGCTTCGACTGCCAGGTCTTTAAACCCTGCGTTGCTTCCGGCCTGTAGGGTATGAACCAGACTTCCCAACTCCCTGAGCCTCACCACCAGGTTTCTGGAAATTTTACCGGACTCCTGGGTCAAATCTGCACCGTCCGAAAACAGGAATACCCCTTTCAGCGATTGGTCCGGGTAACGCTCGACCAATGCGTCAAAAGCCGGGGTCAGGTCGGTATAGGGCCGATGAGCCCGGTATGTATCTTTCACCGCCCCCGCCGCCACCCTTTCGATATCATCAGAGAAAAAATAATAATCGACGTTGAAATCTTTTGCCAGGTTTTCGAAGTAGGAGGCATTGGCCTGCAAAGCTTTTTTTATCAGGTCAATCCTCGAAGATTCATCGATTTTTGTTTTTATAGAGAGGCTTTTACTATTATCGAGCAAAACCGCTATGGAATTCTTGAGAGATTGGCTTTTGCGGAATTCCAGCTCAGGTTTTAACAACACCAACAACAACAGGGTGAACGCACCCAACCTGAGTGCAAAGAGAAGAAGTTTTCTTGACCGGGAGCCCACCCGGTTCAGGCTGGTCCAGAAAAACCAGAGCGCCAGGGGAATCACAATGGCAAGCACGGTCAAGACCACCACCGGGTCATCGGGCAACCAATGCAGTTGCCAATGGTTATATTCTTCGGGGTCGACCCCCAGTAATTTCGCCAGTCCGTTCATCTGGGATTATACCTGCGCAAACGTTCAAGAATAATGGGCAAGTGCACCATGTCCTTTTTATAGTCCAGAGTCAGCGCGTACATGATGATATTCACGCCCAGGCGGATGGCAAGTTGCCTCTGCCTATACCCTCCCGCCATCACATCATAATTCCAGTGTCCTAGTTTATTCCGTGACCAGGCGCCACCCTGGTCGTTAGAGCTGACTACCAGAACGGTTCTTCCCTTAATGGATATTCCTTCCAGATAGGGCTTGACGATAGATCGGCCCGAAACGGTATTGAGCAAATAAAAAGAGCGGAAAATAGAATGGTCGCGCGAAATTTTTCCGAGCGGATTCTGCGGAAACAGCGCGGAGACCATCTTACGCACCGAGGCGGAAAACGCGGAGTCGGCCCGGGCGGAATTGTCATCAATAAAAAGAAATCCGCCATAGCTCAAATAATTGCGCAAAATTTTCAGGTCATCTTCAGGGAATGGGTCGAACCCCGCATCTCCCGCCATAGTGATAAACGGGTAGCGGAATAATTCCGGGTCTGAAATGTTCAGCGCAACCGGTTCACGGTTGACTTCAATGGACGTTCTGCGTGAAATCTGGGCAAGCAGGCTCCGCAGAGCTTGAGGCCGGGGGTTATCGTTGCCCCCCCGGTATATGACCCGGGGAAGGGTCAGGTTGGAATAACTGGCCCCGATCGCTTTCACCGATTCCACCCCGACGATGAAAAAAAGGGCCAACCCAAGTATGGTCAATAGTTTTCGCATCCTTGAAAGTTTAAATCAGGAAGGGTCCTATAGCAATGAATCAAAACGCATTCTCCCTTTCCTTATTATGGATAATTCTTTTTGTACGTCAGGGGTAAGCTAAGGTAAACTTGAGCGATATTTCAACAACAGACCTTTAACAGATAAAACTTATGTCACGAACCGTTTTACTCAACCCCGGCCCGGTCAATGTAACCGATAGGGTCCGACAAGCGCTAATGCTCCCCGATCTCTGCCACCGGGAAAAGGAATTCACCGATCTAATGGCAGCGATCCGCGCAAAATTACTCAGGGCTTTTGATATCGAAGAAGAATACACTTCGGTACTGGTTTCCGGGTCGGGAACAGCGGCGCTGGAAATGGCCGTCTCCTCCTCATTGAGTCCGGGCCGGTCCATGCTGGTTATCCAAAACGGAGTCTATGGCGAACGCATCGGAAAAATTTGTGACATTTACCAGTTC
Organism: Nitrospina sp.; assembly: GCA_003545625.1. The sequence goes on along the minus strand of DODH01000061.1, from coordinate 2,408 downwards.
AACCGCCACACAATCAAACTGAGCTGGGGAGAACCGCCGAATTTGGAGGATATTGAAAAAGAATTAAAAGAAAATCCCGATATAGAAGTGGTGGCGCTGGTGCATCATGAAACGACAACCGGGCTTCTTAATCCTTTAAAAGAAGTGGGCGAACTGGCCCGGCGTTATGAAAAAATCTATTTGGTGGACTGCATCAGCAGTCTGGCGGGAGATGAAATCGATTTCAAGTCCATTGATATTGCCGTCGGCACCGCCAACAAATGCATTCAGGGCATCCCCGGCGTTTCTTTTGTCCTGCTTCGGAAAAAAGATCTGGAACGCTTGCGCAAAATTCCTGAGCGAACTCTTTACTTCGACCTTACCGGCTACCATAAAGCCCAGGAAAAAGGCGGACTGTTGTTCACACCTGCGATCCCCGCC